>JAKZSO010000177.1:0-7683 GCA_047517625.1 Alphaproteobacteria bacterium | reverse complement strand
GTTCTGGGCCGAGGCCCGGGCCGCAACTTCGGCATTCTGGGCCGTCGCCCGGGCGGCGGCGGCATCGGCGGCAGCGGCTTCGGCGATGGTTTTGATTTCATTGAGCAGTGCGCGATCAAAGGCGCTTAACTCTGTGCAACCCGCTGCGGCCAGGGCCAAGGCCCCAAACAAAAGAACAGCCGGACGTTTCCAGTGGCTCCGCATGTTATGTCCTCCAAAGGGTGAATGTGTCTTCCATGCGGGCCGCCGCTCCTCCGCTTCAATTGCCGCCGGCGGCCTTCGAATGATGGGGAGTATACGGGAACTACAAAAAACTCCGCAATATCAGATGCGTGGGGGGCGAATTTTGTAAAAGGCCGATTGCCGACCAAATCCTCTGGAATTCTAACTCTTTTACCCGCGTTCGGCGGACCCCGGCACCGGCACATCGGGTGGGATTGCCTGTTCGGCAATTTGGCACGATTGAACCGGCGCTTCGGGTTGGGGCGGGGTCGCCGGTGGCGGTGATGTCGAAAGGTCCGAGGCCGCCGCCGCGGCGGCTTCAGACGGCGCACCGATCGGCCCGGGGCCCGTGGCCACCGGGGCGCTGGCGTTGGCCAACGCCAGGGCCTGGATCGGCGGCCCGCCGGAGGCCTGCCATGCCAACGAATCGAATGTCTGGCAGTGGCGGCACGAGGCGCTCCATTTCGGCGCGACCTGGCCGCACGCGTTGCACACCCAGGCCGGATCGTTTGTGGCGTTGGCCGCTTTCATCAGCCAATCGCGCGCCGCCAAGCTGGGACCGTTTTCGCCATCTTCAAGCTCCGCCCACAATCGACA
The DNA here is from genome assembly GCA_047517625.1 of Alphaproteobacteria bacterium. Classification (GTDB taxonomy): domain Bacteria; phylum Pseudomonadota; class Alphaproteobacteria; order UBA2966; family CAIVPW01; genus JABHVE01. The sequence goes on along the minus strand of JAKZSO010000177.1, from coordinate 6,864 downwards.
CACCCTGGCGGACGGCTGATCAGTGGTGATGGCGGCCAAATGTTCCCGGGCCGCGACCCAATCCCGGGCGTCCACCGCGAACCGGGCCAGGCCGATTTTGGTTTCGGCGAACTCCGGAAGATCGGAATTGACGGCGCCCTCGCCGACCATTTGGGCAAACCGTTCCAGACGTTTTTCCGCGCTTTCGCCCGGCCACATGCCGCGGAACGCATCCACAAGATCCGGGTGGGGCGCCGCCGCCCACGCCGCCGCGATCACCGCCTGGGCTTTCTTTTGTTTGCCAGCCGCGGCCAATACCTTTGCCGCCAGCACCGACGCCGGAGCGAACGCGGGGGCCACGCCGTGGGCTTTCACCGCCAGCCGGGTGGCCCGGCGAAAGTCCCCGTCCGACTGCGCCGCCTGGGCTTGCTCGAACAACAAAATGGCCCGGCGCTTGTCCGCCTGGGCCGCGGTCAATGTGGAATTACGCCCCATATTTTGCAGCAACGTTTCGGCCCGCTGCCATTGGCCGCTGGCCATTTGCAATTCGAACAACGTGGTCTGGGCCCATTCGGTTTGGGGCTTTAGCGCATAGGCGCGGTGGGCGAATTCCAGAGCGGCGGCGTTGTCGTTCGCGCGCAGCGACTGGGACAGCAGCCCGCGCAGACCAAGAAATTCCAGTTCGGGATCGCCCAGCATGGCGCGGAAATATTTTTCCGCCGCCCGCTCGTCGCCCTGCAGTTGGGCGGCTTGGGCCGACAGGAGAAGCGTCAGCGGCGGGTCCTCCAACAGCGCCTCGGCGGCTTGGGACAGCCGCAGGGCCTCGGCCGCATCGCCCGCCGCCACCGCCACCATGCCTTGGGTCAGCGCCCGGTAACCACGCTGGCGCCGCATGCTTTCCCGGGTCGCCGCCACGCGCCGCGGCCCGGCCCGGAGCCACGCCCACAAACGATAGCCCATGGCGGAAAGCGCGACCAAGGCGCCGAGCCCCAGCGCCGCCGCGCTGATCGAGGTGTCGATGTGCCAGCCGCTCCAATCCACCGCGACCCGGCCCGGATATTCGGCGAACCACGCCGCCGCCGCCCCAACGGCGCCGAGCATCAGCAGAATTAGTCCCGCCCGGATCATCGGCGGTCGCCGAACTCCCGGGCCAACAACGCCACCGCCCGGGTCGCGATCAAGGCCGCCGCTTTATCGACCGTTGCCCGGTCCCGGGCCCGCTCCAACCACGATTGGACCGCCGCCGCCGGGCCGTCCAGACCATTCAACTCGGCGATGGCCCCTGGCAAATCCCGATCGCCCAGGCGCACTTCGGCCCGGGCCACCCGGGCTTCGGCATCGTCACCGGCGACTTCGCCGGTCCGGCGCACGGAAATCACAGCGCGCATGCGGTGCCAAAGTCCGGCGGCCCAGCCGTCGCCGGGCTGGGTCGCGGCGACGACTTGGCTGGCGAGGTTGGCGAATTCGCGGGTCAATTGGTCGGTGGTGGAGACCCCGGTTGCGGCAAAATCCCCCAGGCGGTTCATGCCGGACTGCAATTCCCGATCAACCACCTGGCGGGCCGCGGCCACCTGACGTACCGAGGTCAGTTCCGCCTGGAACGGTCCAGCCCTTTGCAGCCGATCCCGTAATTGCTGGGCGGCCAGCACCAGGGCCGAGGCATTGCCGCGGCTGGCGGCACCCGGGCCGATGGCCCGGACCTGTGCCTCCAGCGCCCCCATACGCGTTTCCACCGCGGCCAAATCGGGCATGACCGCACCCGTGAGAGGGGCCGCCGCCAAATCCGCCAGCGCCTGTTCAAGGTCAGCCAGCCGCGCTGCGAGTGCCGGGCTCGGCGCCGCCGCCACCGCGCCGTTGGCGTCGTTTTCCGCCCCATCGCCCAGGGTTTGGGCGAACGCTTCTAACGCCTCCAGCCGCGCCCTTAACGGTTCCAACGCAATCAATCGGTCCGCAAGCGCCGCCACGGCCGCCGCGTTTTCGGCTTGCAATCGTGGGTCCCCCTGGGCGGCAACCAACGCCGCCAGCCGGGCGTCGACATCGGTGGCCAGCACATCAAAATTTGCCCGGGGCACCGCGCCGTCGACCGCATCAATCGCCGCGGCCAACGTGTCATCCATGGCATCAAAACGCTGGCCCAACGTCGCCAGCTTTGCCTCGGTTTCGGTCAGGGCGCCGCGCAACGTCGCGCGTTCGGTTTCCAGGCCCTGAATGCGCGCAGCCTGGTCCCGCAGCTCGGTCCCGCCGCCGCCAAACGTTTCGGACAGCCAAACCCCGGACGCCACCAGCCCGGCCCCCGCCGCCGCGGAAACCACGGCCCGCCACCCCCATGTCTGCGCAGGCCCGCCCGGCGCCAACGGGGTCAGCGTTTTCTCGGGTTCTTCAGGCCCCTCGTCCTCTGGGGGTTCGAGGTCGGGGTCGGGTTTTTCGGTCATGAATTTGCCAACACTGTTAGCAACGAATCCTGGTTCGGGTCCGGGGCAACGCGGACAGTACGCCACGGCAGAGCATCGGCCGCATCGGCGACTGCTTGGCTCAAACAAATCGCAGTCAACGTGTTGCAGGATCCTGTCAAATCGGCCTCGTTTACGACACTCGCAAATGTTTGCGCTGTTTGCGCCGAGAAAAACAAGACGGCGGCCAAAGTTTCCGCCGCCAAAGCCCGACGCCCAGATGCGGGAAGTTCGGTGATGTGCTGGGCATCGTAAAGCACCGGCCCGCGCACCGTGAACCCAGCCGCCGTCAACGTCCCGGCCAAATCCCCGGCCACGGTCGCACCCCGGGGATGGACAATCGCCCCCGCGACCGGGTCCAAAGCGGCGGTCACCGCCTTGGCCAAATCCGCCACATCACCGGCCCCCACATGGGCGACGTAAAATCCCATGTCTTGGGCCGCCTGGGCCGAGGCCGACCCCACAGCATAGATAGGGAGGCCATGGTCTTGATCCAACCACCCCAACGCCCGGATTGCCGCGGCGCTGGTCACCGCGATCGCCTGGGCGCCGTCCAGGTCCACCGCCGCGTCCAAGTGCGGCTTGATCACCAGCATCGGGCACGAGATCGCATCGTGGCCCATGTCGGCCAAGCGCCGCTTGAGAGCCGGCGCCTCGCTGTCGGGGCGTGTGATCAGGATTTTCATCTAGGGCCGCACTTATGACTCCCAGGATTCAAGCAACTTGGGTCCTGCTGTCCGGCGAAGCTCGGCCCCGGCGTCGGCGCCCATGGTGATGGCGTCAGCTGGTGCCCCCCGGCGTTCGGTGTCGAACCGTTCGCTGCCATCCGCGTACAACACCGCCGCCCGCAGCCACACGCGATCGCCTTCATGGGTCGCCAAGGCGGCAATAGGGGTGCGGCACGATCCGTCCAACGCCGCCAACAGCGCCCGTTCCGCGATTACCGCCACCTGGGTATCGGCATCATTCAAGGGCGCGATTAATTCCCGCACCCGATCGTCGCCTGATCGAATTTCGATGCCCACGGCGCCCTGGGCCACCGCCGGCAACATCGCGGCGGGCTCTAGCACGGCGCCGCCGTCGCCACCAACCACACTGTCGGCCAGGCCCAAGCGCCGCAGGCCCGCAAGGGCCAGCAGCGTCGCGTCGGCTTCCCCCGCTTGTAACTTGCCGAGGCGTGTTTGGACGTTGCCCCGCAACGGGGCGATGGTGACATCCGGGCGCTGATGTTTGATTTGCGCCCCGCGCCGCAGGGACGATGTTCCCACCACGGCGCCTGGGCCCAAATCGGCAATGGACCGGGCGCCAAACAAAACATCCCGGGGATCTTCCCGCGGCAAAAGGCAGGCGATTTCCAACCCGTCGGGCAGTTGCGTGGGCACGTCCTTCATGGAATGCACGGCCATATGAATGCCTCCATCCAGCAAGGCTTGTTCGATTTCCTTGGTGAACAGGCCCTTGCCGCCGACTTCGGCCAACGGCCGGTCTTGGATGCGATCACCGGCGGTGCTGATCACCGTGACTTCGGCACCACCGGCAGCGACCGACCCCGCCGCCACCAGCCGCGAGATCACATCGTTGGCCTGGGCCAAGGCCAAGGGGCTGCCCCGGGTGCCGACCCGGACCATGCCGTCGTTTTGGCTGTTCTGAGATTGTGTCGCCATGGCGCTTAGTGCTCTAAAACCCAGGCCAGGAAAACGCAAGAGCCGTGCCCGCCGATGAACGTCTTAGGGATCGAAACCAGTTGCGATGAGACCGCCGCCGCGGTGGTCGCGGGCGATGGCACCGTGCGCTCCAACTTGATTTACTCCCAGCTGACCGATCACCAGGCCTATGGCGGCGTGGTGCCCGAAATCGCCGCACGCGCCCACGTGGAGCACCTGGACGGGTTGGTGCGCGACGCGTTAACCCAGGCGGAATTGGACCTGGGCGACCTGGACGCCATCGCCGCCACCGCCGGGCCGGGCCTGATCGGCGGCGTTTTGGTCGGCCTCGTCACCGCCAAGGCCTTGGCCATGGCGTCGGGACTGCCGCTGATTGCTGTCAATCATTTGGAAGGCCACGCCCTGTCGGCCCGGCTTTCCCACGGCATCGAATTTCCGTTCCTGGTGCTGCTGATCACCGGCGGCCATTGCCAATTGGTGGAGGCCGCAGCGTTGGGCCAGTACAGAATTCTGGGCACCACCATCGACGACGCGGTGGGCGAAGCGTTCGACAAGGCCGCGCGGCTCATCGGCTTCGGCTACCCAGGCGGCCCGGAGATTGAGAAAGCCGCCCGGGCCGGGGATCCCAAGCGGTTTCCATTACCGCGGCCGATGGCCAACCGAGACGGCTGTGATTTTTCGTTCTCGGGCCTGAAGACCGCGGTGCGCCGGGCTGTGGATCAGGCCGCGCCCTTGGACGAAACAGCGGTCAATGATATGGCGGCTTCGTTTCAGGCCGCCGTTGCCGATGTGCTGGCCGACCGCACGGCTAACGCCATGGAACTGTTCGCGGATCGCTATGCCACCCCCCACAGACTGGTGATCGCGGGCGGTGTGGCGGCGAACGCCGCGCTGGCGCAACGCCTCGGGAATTTGGCCCGGCGAGAAGGCTTCGCGCTCACCGTCCCCCCGGCCCATTTGTGCACCGACAATGCTGCGATGATCGCTTGGGCCGGGGTGGAGCGTTTACAGGCCGGGATGACCGACGACTTGGATTTTCTCGCCCGGGCCCGGTGGCCGTTGGACGAATTGCCCGGGCCCGGAGCTTCTGTTGTAGGCTGACGGGTCATGGCCGGATCGCTCGGACACATTGGCGTCGTTGGCGCCGGGGCTTGGGGCACCGTTATGGGCCTGGTGGCAATTCGCGCCGGTTCATCGGTGACCATTTGGGCCCGCGAAACCGACACCGTCAGCGCCATCAATGACGACCATCGCAACCCTTTCCTGGCCGACATGGAGTTGGATAAGGCCCTCGTCGCCACCGCGGCCTTGACCCAGGTGGCCAAGTCCGACGCGCTGGTTTTGGCGGTGCCGGCCCAATTCATGCGATCGGTTTGCGGCGCATTGGTGCCCCACCTGTCACCGGGCACACCCGTGGTGATTTGCACTAAGGGCATCGAGAAGGATACCGGGGCGTTGATGAGCGAAGTCGTCGGCGAAACCTTGCCCGAGGCGCAATTGGCGGTGCTTTCCGGGCCGACATTGGCGTCGGAAGTCGCCGCCGGCCTGCCCACCGCCGTCACCTTGGCCTGTGCCGATGCTGACATCGGCGAGAAATTATCCCAGGCATTGGGATCCCCGGCGTTTCGACCTTATTTGTCCCCGGACTTGGTTGGCGCTCAAATCGGTGGCGCAACCAAAAATGTGTTCGCCATTGCCTGTGGCATCGTGACCGGGCGGGGCATCGGCGAGGACGGCCGGGCCGCGGTCATCACCCGGGGCATGGCGGAATTAATGCGTCTGGGCCGGGAAATGGGCGCCCAACCCGACACGCTGATGGGATTGAGCGGCATGGGGGACTTGGTTTTGACCTGCACGTCGCCGCGGTCCCGCAATCAGAGCCTCGGCCTCGCCCTGGGCAAAGGAGAACGTTTGACCGATATCGTTGGCGCCCGAGCATCGGTGGCCGAAGGTATATTCACCGCCGCGGCTGTGATGACGTTGGCTGAAAAGCTGGGAATAGAAATGCCCCTGTGCGCCGCCGTGGACGCCATCGTCAACCGCGGCACTGACATCGGTGAAGTCATCCATGGGCTGTTATCCAGGCCGTTCCGCTCTGAGGCCGGCTAGCGGATTTTTTTTACAAGTGAGGGTCGACAAATGCTGTACGTGATCACCGCCATCGACCGCCCCGGCCAGCCACAACGCAGGGCAGCCGCGCGCCCCGACCACCTTGCCCACATCGCCGCGAACGCCGGGTCCATCCGCACCGCTGGGGCTTTCCTGACCGAAAACGATGAACCAAGCGGCAGCATGTTCGTGATCGAAGCGGAGTCCCTGGCCGAGGCCGAGGCGTTCATGGCCGGGGATCCCTATGTGGCCGCCGGGGTCTTCGAAAGCGTCACCATCCGCCGCTGGCGCGTGGTTGTCGGCACCGGCCTTCCAGCCAAGGAACTTTAGCGCGACCCAATCATGGCGGCCCCCCGGTCACGATGCCCTATCAGAACGTGCCGACGGCGGGCACGTTTTTGTGCCGGTTGGAGGAAATCGCGGACCCCGGCGGCAAAGAATTCACTTTTGGTGAAATCCCGCCCCTGTTAGAAATTTTCGTGGTGCGGAGAGGCGCCCACGCCCACGGATACTTCAATTCGTGTCCCCACGCCGGGTCACCGCTGAACTGGACCCCGGGCAATTTCCTCGACCCCACAAGAACGCTGATTCAGTGCGCCACCCACGGCGCCCAATTCAACATCGACGATGGCGTCTGCGTCAGCGGCCCCTGCCCCGGCGCC
>JAKZSO010000176.1:0-7091 GCA_047517625.1 Alphaproteobacteria bacterium | reverse complement strand
GGTTTGGGTTCTAGACCCCATCGACGGCACCCGGTCCTTCATTACCGGCAAGCCGGTTTTTGCCAGCCTGATCGGGCTGGCTCATTACGGCAGGCCGGTGTTGGGCATTATCGACCAGGCCATCACCGGCGAGCGCTGGTTGGGGGTTACGGGCGCTGTCACCACACTCAATGATGCCCCGGCCCGGGTCCGGACCTGTGAGGGGCTTTCCCAGGCCGCCCTTTACACCGCCGGGCCGGAATGGTTCCAAGGTGCGGACCGGGAAGCCTTTGACCGCCTGCATCACGAAGTTCTGATGACTCAGTACAGCGCAGACGCTTACGCGTTTGGACTGCTGGCGTCCGGCCATGTGGATTTGGCGGTCGAATGTGACCTAAAGCCTTATGACTACTGGGCATTAATCCCCGTGATCCAGGGGGCTGGGGGCGTTATCAGCGATTGGGCGGGGGACGCGCTGACCCTTGAAGGCCCCGGTAAAGTCCTGGCGGCAGGGGATCAGCAAGTTCACCGCCGCGCAATCGCCACACTTTCGCGCTAAAAATCGCCGCAATCCGGCGACCGTTGGCCGATGCCCCGCCCTTGCCACCCCAGGCGGGATATCGCACACTTTAGCCCGGGAGAAATCGTTACTCAGGCGAGGATCAAATCATGCGCAGAACCGCAGTTACCATTGCAGCTTTGGCCATGGCCGGACTGGTTGCCGTGCCGGGGACCGCCCAGCAGAACACCACGATCATGCACGGCATCACGTTGGTGGGAGAGCTGAAGTATGGGCCAGATTTCACACATCTGGACTATGTAAATCCGAACGCGCCAAAAGGCGGGGATGTGGTGCAGTGGGCCTTCGGCGAGTTTGACAGCCTGAACCCATTCATTTTGAAGGGCCGAACCGCGGCGGGCATCGGCCTTAACTACGAAACCCTGATGACCGGGAACCTGGACGAGCTTAGCTCGCAATATGGGTTGATCGCCGAAACCATGGAGGTCCCGGACGATCTTTCCTACGTGATTTTCCATTTGCGGCCCGAAGCGCACTGGCACGACGGCACGCCGATCACCGTGGCCGATGTGATCTTCAGTCTTGAAATCTTGACCGGCGAGCTGGCCCACCCGGGATACCGGGCCTATTTCAAGAATTTGGTCGGCGCCGAGCAGGTTGGCCCAAATTCGGTCAGAATTAATTTTGAATCTGAAGACCTGAACCGCGAACTGCCGACCATTGCCGGGCAAATGCCGGTGCTGTCAAAAGTCTATTGGTCGACCCACGATTTTGGCGAAACAACGTTGGAGCCGTGGCTGGGAAGTGGGCCGTACAAAATCAAATCCCTGGACACCCCATCGTCGATCACCTGGGAACTGGACCCCGATTATTGGGGCAAGGACCTGCCCATCAACATCGGCCAAAACAATTTCGGCACCATCCGGTTCGATTATTACCTGGATGAAACCGTGGCGTTGGAAGCATTTAAGGCGGGCGACTATGACCTTCGCTCGGAGAATCAATCCAAGCGTTGGTCCCTGGATTACAATTCCCCGGCCCTGGACAAAGGCCTGATCATCAAGGGCTTGATCGATGACCGCAGCCCATCAGGGATGCAGGCGTTTTTCATGAACACCCGCAAATCCGCGTTGTCGGACCGCAAGGTGCGGGAAGCGTTGCAGTACGCATTCGATTTCGAATGGACCAACGACTCGCTGTTCTTTGGCGCCTATACCCGCACCCGCAGCTTCTTCGAGAATTCCGAATTGGCAGCTTTGGGTATCCCCACGGGTCAGGAATTGGAAATCTTGGAGCAATTCCGCGGCCGAATCCCGGATGAAGTCTTCACCACCGAATACAATCCGCCCAAAACTGACGGCAGCGGCAATGCCAGGGAGCAATTGTTGATTGCCCAGGGGCTGCTGGCCGAGGCCGGATGGACCGTGGTGGACGGCAGGCTGGTCAACGCGAACGGGGAGCAAATGACGTTGGAGTTCTTGTTTGCAAGTTCAACGTTCGAGCGCATCGCCAGCCCAGTGATCCAGAACATGGAACGCCTGGGGATTGCCGCCACCCAACGCACGGTGGAAACCGCTCAATACCAAGAACGGGTGCAAACCTATGACTTTGATATCGTCGTATCCACGGTCCGTCAGTCGCTGTCCCCGGGCAACGAGCAGCGCGACATGTGGTCGTGCGAAGCCCGCGGAACAGAGGGCGGCCGCAATTTGGCTGGCATCTGTGACCTGGTGGTCGACGAGTTGATCAACATGATCATCGCCGCCCCGGACCGGCCGACGCTGATCGCACTGAGCAAAGCCATGGACCGGGTGTTGCAGTGGAACTACTACGTGATTCCCAACTGGCACATCCGTTCGTTCCGAATCGCTTATTGGGACAAATTCGGGCACCCGGATGTGACGCCAAATTATGGCGTCGGCACATCATCCTGGTGGATCGACCCGGCCAAGGATGATTTCATCCGCACACAAAAAGCCGGGTTGGACTAACGCACAAACGAGGCGGGGCCCGGGTTTGTTAAACCCGGGCCCGGGCGCGTAAAAGGGTATGCAAGCCTATATCATCCGGCGGTTGATTCTGATTGTGCCAACGTTGCTTGGCATCATGGTGATCAACTTTTTTCTGATCCAAATGGCCCCCGGTGGCCCGGTCCATCAGATGATCGCCCAGTTGGAGGGCACCGCCATCGACGTCACCCAGCGCTTCACCGCCGCCGGCAACGAAGAAGTGGGCATCGCCGACGCCAACGAGCAGGCCCAGGCCCAGGCCGGAGACGACGTGATCAGCCGTTATCAGGGTGCCCGGGGAATCCCGCCGGACCTGATTAGGGAAATCGAAAAGCAATTCGGGTTCGATAAACCGATCCTTGTGCGATTTTTCATTACCATGGGGAACCTAATCAGATTCGATTTGGGGGATTCATACTTCCGCGACAAGAACGTCATGGAATTGGTGGTGGAGAAACTGCCGGTTTCATTGTCGCTGGGAATTTGGACGACGTTGCTGGTGTACCTTGTTTCGATCCCACTCGGCATCGCCAAGGCGGTGCGCGACGGCACCAAGTTCGATGCCTGGACAAGTGCTGTCATTTTGGTCGGTTTCTCGGTGCCGGGATATTTGTTCGCGATCATGTTGATTATCGTCTTTTCCGGCGGCAGCTATTTTGACCTATTCCCCTTACGGGGGTTGGTTTCCAGCAACTGGGAAGAGCTCAACTGGGGCATGAAAATTGTCGATTACGCGTGGCACATGACCCTGCCGATTGTCGCCATGATGATCGGCGGTTTTGCTGGCCTGACCATGCTGACCAAGAATTCGTTCATTGAGGAAATCAACAAGCAATTTGTGGTGACCGCCCGGGCCAAGGGCCTGACAGAACGCCGGGTGCTGTATGGCCACGTGTTCCGTAACGCCATGCTGATCGTCATCGCCGGGTTCCCCGCGGCTTTCTTGAGCATTTTCTTCACCGGCGTGCTGATGATCGAAATCATTTTCTCGCTGGATGGTCTGGGCCGCATGGGATACGAGGCGACCCTGACCAGGGACTACCCGCTGATTTTCGGCTCGCTTTATGTGTTTACGATCCTGGGGCTGTTGATGGGAATCATTCGGGATCTGACTTACGCCGCCATCGACCCCCGCATCCATTTCGATAGCCACGAGATCGGCTAGGCGATGAGCGTCGCGGAACGTACGGAATTCGAAGAACCCGCCGCCGAGGTGGTTCGGGCTCCTGCACAACTGGATACCTTTATGGGGATGCGGATTACGCCGTTGACCCAGCGCCGCATCGATACCTTCAAGAAAAACCGCCGGGGGGTTTGGTCCGTTTGGATTTTCGCAACCATGTTTATCATCAGCCTGCTTGCGGAATTTCTCGCCAATGACCGGCCGCTGATCATTAATTTTGACGGCGAAATCCTGTTCCCGGTTTTTTTCGAATACCCGGAAACGAAATTTGGCGGGTTTTTTGAAACCCCCGCCGAATACCGCGACCCCTTTGTGACCGAATTGATCGAGGAAAAGGGATGGATAGTTTGGCCGCTAATCCGCTACAGCTTCGATACCATCAATTACAATCTTGACGTCCCGGTGCCGTCGCCGCCGAGCACCGAAAATTGGGTTGGAACCGATGACCAAGCCCGAGACGTCGTGGCCCGGCTATTGTATGGCTTCCGCATTTCCGTGCTGTTCGGATTTACGCTGACGATTTTCGGTTCGGTGGTCGGTGTAATCGTCGGCGCATCCCAGGGATTCTGGGGTGGCTGGTACGATCTGTTGTTTCAGCGGTTCATGGAGATTTGGGGCAGCGTTCCGACCCTTTTCTTGATCATTATCATGGCCAGTATTTTCACCCCCAGCTTCTGGTCGCTGATGTTCATATTGCTGTTGTTCAGCTGGATGGGCCTTGTCGACCTTGTGCGCGCGGAATTTTACAGGGCCCGCAATTTCGACTATGTGCGCGCCGCCCGCGCCCTGGGGGTATCGGACACAAAAATAATGTTCCGGCACATGCTGCCCAACGGCATGGTGGCAACCCTGACGTTCATGCCCTTTATTTTGGCGGGTTCGGTCACCACGCTGACCGCCTTGGACTTCATCGGCTACGGTCTGCCCGCCGGCTCGCCATCGCTGGGCGAAATGCTTAACCAGGGCAAGGCGAACATTCAGGCCCCGTGGTTGGGACTCTCCACCTTCGTCGTACTGGCGCTGATGCTCAGCCTGTTGGTGTTCATCGGTGAGGCCTTTCGCGACGCCTTCGATCCGCGAAAGACCCAAGTTTGACGACTCTCGACATTATGAAGGGTGACGAAGTCCAAACGGTGCCCAGCACTCGCAGCGGACCCTTGGTCGACATCCGTGATCTTTCGGTTTCGTTTCAAATGGCTGAACACGTGGTGGAGGCGGTGCGCGGTGTTTCCCTGCAAATTGACCGCGGTGAGACCGTTGCGTTGGTGGGGGAAAGCGGATCGGGCAAATCAGTCACCGCACTGTCCATTTTGCAGCTGCTGCCTTACCCCAGCGCATTTCATCCAACGGGGTCGATCAAGATCGATGGCGAAGAAGCCATTGGCGCCCCAGACAAGTTTCTACAGTCCATCCGCGGCAACAAGATTTCGATGATTTTTCAGGAGCCGATGACGTCGCTTAATCCGCTCCACACCATCGAAAAGCAGATTGGCGAAATTTTACTTTTGCATCGGGGGCTGGGCAAGACCGCGGCCCGCGGGCGCGTTTTGGAATTGCTCCATTTAGTTGGCATCAAAGAGCCGGAAAAGCGATTGGATTCGTTCGCACACCAGCTTTCCGGCGGGCAGCGCCAACGGGTCATGATCGCCATGGCCCTGGCCAACGAACCAGAGCTGTTGATCGCCGACGAGGCGACGACGGCGGTCGACGTGACCATCCAGGCCCAGATCTTGGATCTGCTGCAAGACATTCAGCGCAAAACCGGCATGGCCATGTTGATCATTACCCATGAATTGGGAATTGTCGGCAAGTTGGCTGATCGCATCTATGTGATGAACCAAGGCAAGTTCGTGGAGGCGGGCAAGACCGACGAGGTATTCGCTAATCCAACGCACGAATACACGCGAATGCTGATCGCGTCTGAACCCAAGCCACGCCAAATAACCCCGGACCCCAACAGCCCCGTGATGCTGGAGACCAGTGACTTGAAGGTCTGGTTTCCCATCAAGGCCGGAATCTTTCGCAAGACGATCGATCATGTTCACGCGGTGGATGGGGTCGATTTGAAGGTGCGCCGGGGGCACACCATCGGCGTGGTGGGCGAAAGCGGATCGGGCAAGACCACATTGGGGATGGCGGTCCTGCGCCTGAACCGTAGCGAAGGATCAATTAAGTTCGGCGGCGAGGAACTGCAGGGCAAGACATTCGATGGAATGCGCCCGTTCCGGCACGAAATGCAGATCGTGTTCCAGGATCCCTTTGGCTCACTCAGTCCGCGATTCTCCGTCGGCCAGATTGTCGAAGAAGGCCTGGTCGTGCACCACAAGTCCTTGCCGGAATCCGAGCGCCGGGACATGGCGGCCCAAGCCTTGCAGGAAGTTGGCTTGGACCCCGCCAACATGAACCGCTACCCCCACGAATTTTCGGGCGGTCAGCGCCAGCGCATTTCAATCGCCCGGGCCATCGTGCTCAAGCCCAAGTTCATTGTTTTGGACGAGCCAACCAGCGCATTGGATCGCACCGTGCAGGTTCAGATTCTCGATTTGTTGGAAAAACTCCAGACCCGCCACGACTTGACCTACATGTTCATCAGCCACGATCTGAAAGTCGTGCGCGCCATCGCCGACGATGTGATCGTAATGCGCGATGGCAAGGTGGTTGAACGCGGAACCTGCGAACAGGTTCTAGAATCTCCCAAAACTGACTACGCCTCGGCGCTGGTGCGCGCGGCGTTCGAGCTCGCCGCCGACACATCGGGCGCGGTCAGTGTCTAACCCGCTGCGGCAGTGATCGACTGCGTGACGCTTTCGGCGAAATCGCTCAAGAACACCGATCCCTTGACGGTGCGCTGGACCAAGACGCTGCGTTTGTCCCTGGGGTCGGGAGCCCGGCGAAGAAAACCCAGTGTACTGAGGGCGTCCACGGCACGGGTGATCGCCGGTTTGGATATATTCAAGTCGGCCGCCAGTCCGCGCACGGTGTGCTGGTCAGACACCAAATAGACAGTCAGAAGCAACGACGTTTGCCGGGACGACAGGTCGGACCCATCGCCGCGTACCGATTTGACCAGTGCGTCCCGCCAAGCGTTGAGCGCCTGCTTTGTGGTGAGTTCACTTTCCACGCCATGCACTTTCGATTGTTGCGCCCTGTGAAATCGGTTGGCCGCTTCGCGTCACACTGTTAGTTCCGTTTGCCGCTTCGCGTCACACTGTGCAACGAGTATATGGGTTTACTCTGCGGTGTATTGCTGTTCGATTAACCGATACACGGCCCGCATGGGCGATGTCCCTATCCCTGTTGAAATTCGTGGGGCAGGCGTCGCTGGTTGATGATGCTATGCTGCCTTCATGATGGTTTCAATGGCACTGTCGGCCTGAGCCTTTCTCAAGTGTTCCTGGAG
>JAKZSO010000175.1:0-4295 GCA_047517625.1 Alphaproteobacteria bacterium | reverse complement strand
TTGACGACCCAGCAGTTGCGATTGAACTAGCCGAGGCTGAGGCGGAGGGCGAGGCGGAGGCTGAGGCTGCGGCCCAATTGAAAACTGAGCAGGAGAGGCTTTGCCGCGGTGTACCGATTGCGCTGAAGCATCTGCTCTGCGCCCCAACTTTTTTGATGAGGCTAATTGCTAAGCGGCTGCACGTACAAATCCCAATACTGGCGAGCTAGATCCCGAGCGGCGCTGAAATCCCGCGGGGGACAGTCTGCTGGCCACAAGGTCCCGATTAGGTATTACTGCGTCGTTTCCTTGATCCGCCGACACGCTAAACCAAGCGTACGCTAGGGTATTGTCCTGGGGAACGCCAATTCCGGCGCCGTACAAAGCCCCCAGGTTGTTTTGCGCCTCGGCAAGCCCTTGCTCAGCGGCGAGGCGGTACCAGAGGGCGCCTAGCGCGGGGTCAGGGTCCTCTCCAAACATCCCCACACAATCCCTTGGGATAACCGAAGCGCACGTGACCGTCAGATCGTTCACATAGAGAAATCCTAAACTGAACTGGGCTGACGCCTCTCCTTGGCGAGCAGCAAGAACGTACCATCTGGCAGCCAAAATTGTATCCCGGGGGCGCCCTAACCCCTCCTGGTACAAATTTCCCAGATTGTTCTGAGCCTTGGCATAACCTTGCTCAGCGGCAAGCTCGTACCACCGCCCCGCACCTGCGTAATCCCTCGGAACCCCCTCGCCCTCTTCCAGCATGAAACCCAAACTAAACTGAGCGGCCTGGTTTCCCCGATTGGCTAGAGGCGTCCAGATAGTTATGGCCGTCGAGAAATCTCCGACCGCATATGCCTCTGCGGCTAAACGGCCTGGATCTTGGGTGGCGCCCCTGGTCCCGAAAAGGTTTGTGCAACCAGGCAGAAAAACTAACATCGCCAGTACGGCGAACTGAGCAACTTTCATATCCTTGGCCCTCCTGCGGCTCTACTACGAATATACGATGTGGAATTTAAGAGGAAAAACGGCAGGCCTTGCGTATTGGCCACTGAGTTCCGCCTCCTCGACTGAATGTGCGCCCGCCGGTCTACTTGAAGAACCTGGGCCAGTCGCGCATGACCTCCCCATAGCTTGCCACGCCGGTCACCTCAATCAACCTGTTGCCCATCAAGAGGCGCTGGCCGCCGTCGCGGAAAAGAGGCCGGAACCCGAAAATTCCGGTCGCTGTTGTCGAGTTGGTTAGGAACAATTCGAATGGGATGACGAAATAAAATCCTTTGTCGAAGCTGCCCTCACCGAAGGCGTTGAAGGGCACGGTCGTCAATGTCGCCCAGGCCCCCACCCTGATCCCGCTCTCAAACAGCCGGGAAATATCCAACGTCACCCCGCGATCACCGGCAAGGTACTGGCCCGCCGAAACCGTGGCCAACACTCCCTTGTATGGGGTGTCGTAATAAAAGGTGAGAAATCCGGTGGTAATTTTGTACTCCTGGAATTTCAGCCTTTGGTCGAACCCTCGTTGGTAGACCCGATTGACGTCGAGCCCAATTGACAGCCGCGAATCAAAAGGTTTGTACAAGATTTCTGCTCCCACCCCACCAAACATTTCTTCAAAAATCCCGGCTGAGGCCCGGGCATAGATTTCTTCCGCCGGTTTGAACATGTAATCCATTTGCAGACGGACAATATTATCGTTCCCTTGTTGCAGATATTCTTTGATGTCACTTCGGACCTTTGGCAGTACGCTGTCGGACTGAAGCCTGATGCGGTCGAAGTTATTGTAAAGATTTTTGCCAGCGATTCCGGTGACGGAAAGGCCACGGGCAATATCCAAACCCAATTTCAGCGACAGCCAAAATTGATACAGAATAAACTGGTCAGGACCGCCGATATGCTGGCGGCTCTGGGGCGCCAACGACCAAGTGATTCTTGGGTACCTTTCTGGCACCTGGACGTTCGATCCTGGCCACCATGGACGGCCCGGGGTTAGCTTTGAGTGGGCAAGAATTTCCTCGGTGCTGCCGCGGCCGTCGTCCGCACGCTCCAGGTCGCTGCGCCGGACCATCAATCTGCTTACTTCCATGCCGCCGTTTAAAGAAACAATTGTGATTTCTTCGATCGGCGCCGGCAGGCTGTTGGCGATGATGCGGGCCGAATATCCGATATTTCTCGCCACTTGGCGGAACCGCGCCGGGGTCAGGTAGACCGTTGCCCGCCTGGCCGACATTTCCAGTGCCTCCAGGAAAAATGCCTCGGATTCAAGGGCGGCGGCCAAGCGGATGGCGACCGTCTGTTGTTGTTCCGGGGAGTATTTGGGATCGCTCGGCGGAAGGGTGAACCCCCGAGCAGCATCTGTCACAATCGTCCCCACCGCCCGCGCCGCCCCGCGCCGGCGGATGCCAAAATCGACCCACGTTTGCTCAGTGCCCGTTCTCTCATCAATGATTGTTGCTTCGGCAAGCCCCAGCGCGCCGACGACGGCCCTTGCGACCTCACCGAAATCGAAACCGGCAGCAGGATCCAAGGCGCTAACTGTTACGCGGGCCAAACCACCATCCAATTCGACGCCCGTAATATCCAGACCCAACAAGGCAAGCTGTTCGAACATCGACGTTGCGGCCCGGGCGCCCGGGCTACCGCCTCTTTGGGCGGTGCCGGTGATCCCGCGTTGATCATAAACCAGGGATACTGTGGCAATGTCCGCGGGCAGCGCCGCCAGCGCCGCACTGGCAATCCGTTCCAAATCCAATGCCTCGACGCCGGCCGCCCCGCTCGAAACGTCGACGACGAAGGCATCGGCGCTTACCAGAATGTTTCCCACCAAGAGCCCTGCGCTTTCGAGCACCGCAAATAGGATGGTGGCGGAGTCCGGTGGCGGGGCTGGTAACGAAAGGCCCGGATTGAGTGCCGTCGCCACCGCGCCGTCCGAAATCAGCCCTGCCAGATCCGGCCGGGGGCCAATGGGCGGCGGCGGCGGGTCAAATTTCGTGACCCCGTCGGTATTGAAGTCGGAACGCAGCGTGAATCGCAACATTCTTCGGCCCCGTTCAAAGCCGTAGCCAATGTCGATCCACGGGGCAGGCCGAAAATTTATACCGAAGTTGATTGGGCCGGTGTCGGGGAGAATGTTTTCAAGCGCTTCGTTGGTATATTCGTGGCTGTCATATTCGATTTTGAGAGTCAGTCCTTCGATGGGCGTGTTGTATTCAACACCGCCGAAAATGCCAACGGTTGGCCCCGAAAAAAGACTAAAGAAACTTGGGACACCGCCCAGTCCCTCTGCTGGTGTCCGCGTACGAAAAAGCGGCGAAACAATCGTCATGGGATTTTTGACCGTGCCGCGCGACCCAACGTATCCCCAGCCAATCCCCAGGGAAAAATCCAGGTCCCGGTAGCGTTTGCTGGCAACAAGATACTCGCCCGCGAAAATCCCGGTGCCTAAGGTATCCTGAAGCCCGATTGCAATGGCGGGAAGCCAGTCGCTTTCCTTTAGCAGTCGAAATTTCAGGTCGGCACCGCGGTCCTTGTAGGTCTGCTGGCCGCTAAACGCGGCAACCGACGAGAACAGCCGGTTGCGAATTTCGGTATAGCGAAACGTTGCCTCGATCCACGGCAAGAAATGGATATTCAGTGAGTACCGCTTGTACGGGTCGACGCGGGAATACCCAATGTTGAAAAGCCCATCGGGTCCAAACCGCGCGGTTCGCATTTGCAAAAGCCCCACCCCGCCGAAATCGCCGACGGAGACTTTCTCTTCCGGGTGCAGCGCGACTTGTTGAGCAAACGCGGGGCTGGCAGCCCAGCCCAAAACCACCGCCCAACATACGGCGGCCACTCGGTGTGACACCGTACTTCGTGGCGACATGGCTGGGGCTAGGGGTCTGCTATCTGCCGATGACAGCGATCGACGCTGCGGTAATCGCCAATTGCCCGAACAACGTGGTCAGTTCGGTCGCGAACCCCAAAATATCAAGTGGCGCCGGGTTTTTGGGCGACACGATCGTACTGCCCGGCGGCACCTGAACCGATTGATAATTCCAAACATTGAAGCTAATGGGTTCGGCGATACCGTTGGGGTAGACCAAGAACAATCGGTCACGGTCCGCAGACTCTTGCAGACCGCCGGCCTGGGTCATGTATTGCTCCGCCGTGGTTCCCGAAACAAATTGCAAGGCGCCGGGGTTCAGCACGTCACCGATCACCAGAACGGAATTCGGCCGTTTGGGCATGAACAACGTATCCCCCGGCTCCAACACCAAATCCAGTTCCGGCCGAACCTGAAGAACGGTCGGGTCGGCCTCCATCACCATTCTACCCAGGGG
>JAKZSO010000174.1:0-6894 GCA_047517625.1 Alphaproteobacteria bacterium | reverse complement strand
TCCCTCAGCTTGAGAGATACCTGAGTGGCCTCACAATCACGCAAGGCCGCAGGGCTGGCGTGCTGGCGGGCCTTGTGCCAAGCGCGATCAGGCGCGCGTCGGGGATTTTGCCGAGCGCTGTCATGAGCGCTGCCACCATGCCACCTCACACTGGTTCGCAGAAGCCCTCGGCGGCGCCGACTATTCCCAGTCCCACGCGGCCGCGCCCGCGGACCCACCTTTTCAGCGGCGAACATGGGCGAAGGCCAATCCCAGTCTCGATTTTATGCCAGACCTCGAATCAACAATCCGCCGCGAGGCGGGCCATGCCAGGACCGATCCTGCGCTCTTTCCAGGTTTCCGTGCACTCCGGTTGAACGGTGGAACTGCCGACCACGAGGAATCTATGCTACTTGACGCCGGAACCTGGGATGCGGCCGAGGGCGATCGCGCTCGGGCCGGGCCGGTTACCTGGGGATGCGATCTTGGGACCAGCGCCGCCATGTCCGCCATCGCTGCATTCTGGCCGGAGTCTGGTCGCTTGGAGTCCGTTGCCGCGTTCCCCCATGAGCCACCGTTGTCCGAGCGCGGCTTACGCGACGGAGCCGGCGGGCTCTATCAGCGATGCGGCGAGCGTGGCGAACTGATCCTTTCAGGGCAACGCGCCGTTGACCTTGGCGGATTGCTCCGCGAGGCGCTTGACCGGTTTGGACGCCCGGCGAGGATCGTCGCTGACCGCTGGCGCGAGGCTGAACTCCGTGACGCGCTCGACGCGGCCGGAGTGCCACCCGCCGCGCTCGAAATCCGTGGCCAAGGCTTCAAAGATGGAGCAGAAGACGTGCGGGGTTTCCGGGCGGGCAGTGCTCGAAGGCCGCGTCACTCCAGGGCCGTCCCTGCTACTCCGATATGCTATGGGCGAAGCGCGTGTCACGACCGATCCTGCGGGCAACTCGAAGCTGGCGAAATCATCCGAAGGCGGCCGACGGGCGCGCGCCCGGGACGACGCTGCCGCCGCCGCTATTCTGGCCGTCGCGGCCGGGACGCGCCAAGGCGCGAAACCACCGGTGCGCCGCCGCCACCACGCGCTTGTCGCCGGATGAGCAAAAACCACCTGCCTCTACTGCGGACGCGCCGGTGGCAGCATGTACGGCGCGCGGCCTTCGAGCGCGACGGTTGGCGTTGCCGTGAATGCCACCGCCCGGGCCGCTTAGAGGCTCACCACGAGCCACCCCTGCGCGCTGGCGGCGATCCCTACGATTTGGTTGGGATCGTGACGTTATGCCGTGGATGCCATATCGAACGCCACAGGCCCGCTGCGGGCCGATCCGGGCGCGCCAAGTGGCGGGCGCTGGTCGCGGAACTGCTCTAGGCGGGGCCTGAAACACCCATGAAACGGTTTCACACCTGGTCAATGACGCGAGAGTAAACCCCATGAGCTACACCCTTGGAACGGCTTCGAAAGCTACCGGGAAGAGCAAGGCCACTATCCTGAGGGCGATCCGAACCGGCAAGTTTTCCGCTGAAAAGGACGCCAACGGAGTATGGCGTATCGAGCCATCGGAATTGCACCGCGTCTATCCGGAAACACCTATTGAAACGGTTTCAGAATCTAAAGATGACGCGCTAGTAAACCCCTCGAAACACCTTGAAGCACTACTGTTGGAAGAAAGACTTGCATCGGCGCAGAAGGAAATCACGCACCTCAAGGCCCAGGTCGAGGATCTGAAGGGCCAGCGCGAGCGGCTGCGATCGGACATGGAAGCGTGGCGCTCCGCCGCTACGCAGAAGCGCCTTACCTGGCGCGGACTGTTCGGCGGAAGCCGTTCTGAGTAAGCCAGGCGGCCGCCGGAAGGTGGTGAAATAGTGGGGCACGGCCGGGCCGCCGTTCTGAATCGCGCGGTGCCCGTCGGCTCCATCCTTCCGCGCGGCGGAGCTACCCTCCGCCCAGCGGCGGCCGCGGCTCCAGGGCACTCCTAGGACGCAATAAAATTTCACGGACGCGCAATAAAATGTCTTATCCAAAATTGCGGTAATATTTCAAATGTCAAAATCGAAACAGGACGTGAGAACGCCATGACCAATCACAAACGCGGCTTCGCCAACTCCGCGAACGCCAGTCTCAGGAACGTGGGCGCATGGCCGAACTGGCCGTCGCCGAAAGCCTGACCGCCGAAACGCGCGCCAAGCTGGATTCCATCGAACAAAAGGGACGCCGGACCTCGAACGCCAAATCCGCGCCGCGACGCTTGCGGTCGAAACCGAAGAGTCCGAGCAGCGCGCTGCGCACCCGGGTGACCTGGCCGCCGGGGAAGATTCCGAGGACCGCGAACGCGCCGAACTTCGCGGCAAAGTGAAGCTGGGATCGTACATCGCTGCCGCAATCGAGCAGCGCTCCGCCGCCGGGGCCGAACTTGAATTCAACGAATCGATGGGGATCGCGGGCAATCGGTTCCCCCTGGAATTGCTTGCGCCACCGCCCGAGCACCGCGCCGTGACTGCCGTGGACAGTGCGGTAATACCGCGCCGATGGCTGGACCGGCTCTTCTCCGGGGCGGCCTCGCAATCCCTTGGGATCACCATGGAGTCCGTCCCTGTCGGCGTGGCGTCCTATCCAGTCACGACGGCGGGCGCTAGCGCGGCCCAAAGGGGCAAAGATGAAGCCGCTGGCGATACCGCGTGGACGATTGGCGTCAAGGAATTGAAGCCGAAGCGGAACGCGGCAACGCTAAAATTCAGCATCGAAGACACAGCCCGGATTCCTGGCCTGGAGTCGGCGCTGACCCGTGACTTGCGGATGGCCCTGGTTGAAGGAATCGACCGGGCGATCTTCCTGGGCGACGATGGGGCAAGCGGGGCCGACGCGGATATCACAGGACCTCCAGACCGCCGCCGATGTCGCTGAAAAGACCATCACCCAGACAAACAAGGTGAAGGGTTCCAATGTCCTTGAGCTGTTCGCCGAGTTAATTGACGGCAAGGCGGCGATGACCCCGGCGCAACTTCAGACAGTCATGGCCGTGGGCGCAAACACCCTGTGGGCGCACACCCTGGCGAACACCGGAAATGCAGTCGACACAACCATCAGCGAGTTTCTGTCCCGCTGGGGCATGAGTTGGGTCACGCGGGGCGATATTGAGGACTCAACCGCGAACGGCGAGTTCGGGGCGTTCCTTGGCCTCGGGCGCGGCCTTGAAGGGGCGGGCGTTGCTGCGCTTTGGGAGGCGGGCGAATTGATCCGCGACCCGTACACCGATGCCGCAAAAGGCACCGTGCATCTGACTCTGTGCTGGCTGTGGGATTTCGGATTGCCGCGCCCGGCGCCCCATCACAGGAAATGACCCTAAACCTTTATTCGGGTGCGTCTGTCACTGTGCGGGGCGTTGCCGGGGATGCGGAAACCTCCGTCGGCGAAGTTGGAGCGGCATGGTCACAATCCGGCCCGGCCGTTTGGATCGCCTGGGGCGGCGATCCCAAGCAAATCGAGTCCGTGCAATACATCGATCCCCACCGAGACCAACGCGTCGTTCGGCGCGCGACGTTCGCCGAGCGCGTCGCCGGGGCGCTTGGATGGGACACCATTAGGATTATTTTAGCGGTTGTGATCCTGTCCGCCATGGGGGATTTCGATTTCAGCCCAGCGGATTTCGACCCCTTGGAATTTCTTTGAGATATGCAACCATGGCGGCAATAGAAATCACATCAAAGGACGCCGAACGGATTGCGAAGTCGTTCGGCGCACTCGTGGGACCGAAAGGACTCGCCAGGATGCGCCGCAAGACCGTGAATTCCGTGGGCGCTGATGTGCGGCGCGGGCTGCGTACCCAAGGCCCGCAGTTATTCGGCACCTCCCAGGCCGCCCTCAGCGTCCGTGGCAAGGCTGCGGGACCGGGCGACAGGGAACCAGCGTATCGGATCCGCATGGCTCGGGCGATCCCGGTGGCCCGGCTCAAGGCAAAGCATCGGAGAATCCAGAAAAAAGCCGGGCGCCAATCGCTGACAATCAAGACGCCCGCAACCGACGCGATCCGCTTTGGCTCGATTGAGAGGGTAGCCCGCGCGTTCAAACTTTTCGCTGCCGGGCCATTGCCAGCGCGCTTTGTTGGCGGCGTGCCGACGCGCGCCCGGACGGCGTTCGGTCCCGAGGAAGCTGGCGGCTATTCACCGCTGAACATAATGCGCCGCCGCGCCGAGCGCGACCTGCCAGCGGCCATGGCGAAGGCGATTTCAGACCACTTCGAGCGAAGGAGAAAACTTTGATTGCTCAAATCGAGGCGGCGCTCGTTCGTTTGATAAGTGGTTGCCTGGGCGATGAGGTGGACGTTGCAACCGGGCCGGGAGATTGGGACGATAGTTACATCCGTAACTTGCTGACCGACCTGCCCGCCGTGCGGATCGTTTTCGACGGCGGAGTCCAGGAACAGCCAGAGACTTTTATTTTGATGGACTCGCGCTGGGTGGTCTTCATAGATCGGCCCTAAATGACGGCCAGCCATAATTTTGGGCTTGCACTGTCCCGGTTTGAGTCGCTACATACCGTTTCATAATCGCTTATCTTGTGGAAGGGTTCTCACATGATGCTAAGAGTGCCGCGCCGCTGCGAAGCGCAATGGCTTCGATGCAAGGCCATTCTACGGGAAAGGCTTGCGCCCGGGGGGCAAGTGATCGGAGAAGCCGAGATTCATTCGTCCGCGTTCGCTTTGTTGGAAAGCGTCTTGCTGAAAACGGACCCCGCCGTAATTTCCGACGACGCGGCGCCGGTCTCCGAGGCTCCGCCGCCGGCCCTGCCGTTCCTGTGGCCGCCAAATGACGATCCAATTTGGCATGGCCTACCCGGACGCCGCCATGACGGCGCCAAGGAACTCGCCAAGCTAAGTCGAAAAATAGATGCCCTGGTCGACGCCCTGGTCGGCCAAAACGAACGCCGGGACGGTGATGAGCCGCCCCGGCGAGACGATGACGACCGGGCCGAAAAAGGATAAAGGCCCAAATCCTTAGCAAGCACTCTCTGATCCCAGGAAGGATTTCCAAAAATGCCTACTCTTGTTTTAGACCGCCCCGCCGATCAGTGCAACACACCGGCGCCACCCGACCGCACCCGGGACGACCCCGACGCCCGTGAAATTCTCTCCCAATGGATCGTCCAGATTCCGCGCCGCCTGATCCTGTTGCACAACAGCGACCTGGGCGCCGTGATCGTCTGGGCAGCATCGACGGCTTGGCGGGATCGAGCCGTTCCGCAACGCCCGGCGGGAGGCTGGGCGCGGCTGGCCGGGGTGCCGCCACGGACTTGGCAACGCTGGCGCACCCTCGCGATTGAACTTGGCCTGATTGAAATGCGAGGCGCCAGGATCGCACCGCTTGCCCGGATCGAACCCGGCGAACAATTTGCGCGAGTGCCGGTCAGCGTTCTATTTGACCGGAAATTATCTCGAACGGGGAAGCGCGCTTATGTCTCTCTGGCCTTGTTTCGCACCGGCCTCGGATACTCCAGGGCGTCCGTCCGAACGCTCGCCAGGGCGTCGGGCCTCGACCAGCGGAACGTGCAGAAAGCGCTGCGAGAACTTGAAAATCGTTTCCATATCACCAGCCGCGGCGCGACCGGCAGAGGTGTGCAGCGGTATTTTTTGGGTGGTCAAACTACCCCTGCCGCACCCAATTCAGGCACAGAAAGTTATGCACCCAATCCACAGAATGGCCAAAAACGCCACCCCTACCATGGGTCCGAACCGGCCAAAAACGCCACCCCTAAGCGGTCCGAACCGGCCAAAAACGCCACCCCTAATAGGCCAAAAACGCCACCCCTACTTCAAGAAAACAAGAGTCTTAGCCTTCAAGAGGGCCACGTGACGCTGGCGCTGGCTGATTGCCCATCGCCACGTGGCCCCGTCCTTGGCCTGTTTGGCAAGCCAGCCAACAGCGGTCTACAGCCGAAGTGGGAACCACCTGAACCGCTGTGGCGAACCTTGAGCGACGACGGGGCTAGGAAATTCTTTGCCAACTGGACCGCACAAGACTTCAAGGCGGCAAAAAGGTCGGCCGAGCCGTCCTTGGGCGATGCCACCGTGGCAGAATCCGTAACACTGCGAGCACAGATCTTGGACTACACCGACGAAATTGAAAGGATGAAAGCATGACTTACCCAGACGGCCAGCACTACTTCGACCCCGAAGACAAGACGCCACCTACAGTCAACACTGTGAAGCTTAACGAAGACGAAACTGGGCGCGTTTTTGCGATGGCCGAAAGAAGATGCAAAGCGCAAGGCGTCGAGCCGCCGCCCGATCCACTTCGCGCCCTCATTGCCGCCGCGGAACATCTGTTCGGGGCAATGGTAGTCATGGAGGCCATCCACGAGCAGGCAACGCTCGAAGCCGATGGGGGGGTTGTCCAATGATGGGCCAGCCTCGCACCTTGTTAAAATATGGCGCCAGAAAAGTGGTCCCAATGATGGGCCAGTGGTGGACCAAGCACGTGGCATGGCGCTTCATGCCAACCCCTGCAACACCCAAGGCGGCGCGGGTGCCGACCCCTCCCAAGGCCGCACCGACTGTGGATGGCGGGTGCGTAAGGTGTTCCCGGCCTCGCGAGGACAATCTGTTCAAGCTCTGCGCGCGCTGCCGGACTATGGCGCGCAAGCGGTATCACCAACGCAAGGCGGACAGGGCCAAAACGGCACCGGCGCCATGACCGTGTGGTGCGCCAGACCGCACATGTCTTGCCGTGCTATCCTTGCCATCCGCAATTAGGAAAGGGGAACCGGTATGGCAAAGCACATCACGCTGATCGAATTGGCGGGCGAACTGGACATGGACCGCTCGTCGTTGCGCAAGGCGGTCCTTAAACTCGGCATCCCGACCGTACGAGTACGGTCGTTGAAGGCGCGGGGGCAGGCATCGCACGCCGTCACGGCGGCGG
>JAKZSO010000173.1:0-3523 GCA_047517625.1 Alphaproteobacteria bacterium | reverse complement strand
TTTCCGCCACTTTGACCCTGGTTCCCGAGCCCTTTGCTGTTGTGTCGCCGGGCGAAACCCCTATCTTTAGAGGAATCAATGCGGCGGGTGGCTTGAGAACAGCGGCGTCCCCCCAGGACGGTGGGGATTTCCAGGCCAATGCCAGCAGTTGGAATGCGTGAGCCAGAGCGCACTTGTTGAACGCTGATGTTCGGGCGCTTGGGGCGGGAGTAAGAGAACGTGAACAAATTGGGTAAGAATTTCTTTCTGTGGGCGATCATCGCGGCTCTTGTGCTGCTGTTGTTCCAGATGTTCAACACTGGCGACGAACGCGCCCAGGAAACGACAATCGCCTTTTCAGATTTCTTAGCCGATGTCGAAACCGGAAAAGTCCGCGACGTCACCATCGCCGGAAATTCGATCACCGGCCACTACAATCAATTGGATGGCCGCCCATTCCGCACCTTCGCTCCGAACGATCCGTCGTTGGTCGATCGTCTGCGCGCCCAGAACGTTAAAATCACCGCCGCTCCGGTGAAAAACAATCCGTCCATGCTGAACCTGCTGGTCAGTATTTTGCCCCTCGTGATCTTTGTCGGGTTGATGATTTTCCTGTTCCGGCAGATGCAGGGCGCCGGCGGCGGCAAAGCCTTGGGTTTTGGAAAGTCCAAGGCGCGATTGCTGACCGAGGATCAAATCAAGATCACATTCGAAGACGTGGCGGGGATCGACGAAGCCAAAGAAGAGCTCGAAGAGATTGTCGATTTTTTGAAAGACCCCCAACGGTTCCAACGCTTGGGCGGAAAGATCCCGAAAGGCGCGTTGCTTGTTGGCCCCCCCGGAACCGGTAAAACCCTGCTGGCCCGGGCCATCGCTGGCGAAGCCAATGTTCCGTTCTTCACCATTTCGGGGTCGGACTTTGTTGAAATGTTTGTAGGCGTCGGCGCCAGCCGGGTCCGCGACATGTTCGAGCAAGGCAAAAAGAATGCGCCGTGCATCATTTTCATCGACGAAATCGACGCCGTCGGGCGCCATCGCGGCGCCGGACTGGGCGGCGGCAACGACGAACGCGAGCAAACCCTGAACCAGTTGTTGGTGGAGATGGACGGCTTTGAAGCAAACGACGGCGTCATCCTGGTGGCCGCCACGAACCGGCCCGATGTTTTGGACCCGGCGTTGCTGCGCCCGGGCCGCTTCGACCGCCAAGTGGTGGTGCCGAACCCCGACATTCTGGGCCGCGAAAAGATCCTGAAAATTCACATGCGCAAGGTGCCGTTGGCGCCGGATGTGGAGCCCCGCATCATTGCCCGTGGCACCCCTGGATTCTCCGGCGCTGACCTGGCCAACCTGGTCAACGAAGCGGCGCTTCTTGCCGCGCGAAAAGGCCGCCGTTTGGTGACCATGGCGGAATTCGAAACATCCAAAGACAAGGTCATGATGGGGGCCGAGCGCCGCTCCATGGTCATGTCCGACGAAGAAAAGAAACTGACGGCATACCACGAAGCCGGTCACGCGCTGGTGGCGACAAATATCGAGGCGTCAGACCCCATTCATAAGGCAACAATCATTCCCCGGGGCCGGGCCCTGGGCATGGTCATGCGCTTGCCGGAAAGCGATCGCATTTCCCAGAGCCGGGAAAAGCTGGAAGGCGATATCGCCGTCGCAATGGGCGGCCGGATCGCGGAAGAACTGATTTTCGGTGCCGGCAAAGTCACATCCGGCGCCGCCCAGGACATCGAAATGGCAACCCGGATGGCGCGGGTCATGGTCACTAAATTCGGCATGTCCGACGCACTTGGCCCCCTGGCCTATGGCGAGAACGAAGAAGAAATATTCCTGGGCCATTCGGTGGCAAGGACCCAAAACATCTCCGAAAAGACCGCCGAGAAAATCGATGCCGAAATGCGCCGGATCGTCGAAGAAGGGTACGCAACCGCCAGCAAGATTTTGAAGACCGGCATCGATGATTTGCACGTCCTGGCAAAAGGCCTGTTGGAGTACGAAACCCTGAGCGGTGCCGAGATCGATTTATTGCTCAAAGGCGAACAGTTGGACCGCGAAGACGCGGAGGCCGAGGACCCAACCGAGAGCGCGGTGCCCACTAGCGGGTCGGGTTCGCGCAAGCCAAAACCCGGCCGCGGCACGGGCGGTCTGAAGCCGGAACCCCAACCCGGCAGCTAAGTTTCTGCAGCGCCGCGGGTGATGACGGCGCCCCTGCCTCGGAGTCTTGGGTTGGGCTATGGCCGCCCCCTGGTCATGGGGGTGATCAACGCCACCCCTGACAGCTTTTACGACGGTGGCCGCCACACCGGCGCTGACGCCGCCATTTCCCACGGCATCGCGCTGATGGACCAGGGTGCCGATATCCTGGACGTGGGCGGCGAATCCACCCGCCCTGGCGCCGACCCAGTTCCAGAAGACGAAGAACTAGACCGGGTTTTGCCCGTAGTCAGCGCCCTGGCGGCACGAGGCGCGGTGGTCAGCATCGATACCCGAAACGCCGCGGTAATGACCAACGCAGCCGCGGCGGGAGCCAAGCTCATCAACGACGTTGCCGCCCTGACCCGGCCCGGGGCCATGGCGGCCGCCGCGGCTTGCCAGTTGCCGGTGGTGTTGATGCATTCCGGCGCCGACCCCAGGACTATGCAAAACGCCCCCGGCTATGACGACGTGGTGGCCGCGGTGATCGCGTATCTTCAAGCGCGGATTGATGCCTGTCTGGGCGCCGGGATCGCCCGGGAAAACATCATTGCCGACCCAGGGATCGGGTTTGCCAAAACCCCGGACCACAACGCCCAACTGTTGGCGGCGCTAGAGAAATTGGAAAGCCTGAACGTGCCAATCTTGTTGGGGGTCTCACGCAAAAGCTTTATCGGCCATTTCAGTAATGGTGAGCCTGCGGACGATCGCCTGCCTGGATCTCTGGCCGCGGCCCTGTGGGCGGCAACCCAGGGGGCGAGCATTTTGCGGGTTCACGATGTCGCCGAAACAGCCCAGGCCCTGGCGATCTGGCGCGTCGCAAGTGGCAGTGAATAGTGAACAGCCCCGCGCTTCCATCTGCCCGGATAGTGTTTTAGAACCAACGCCATATGACCCGAAAATACTTTGGCACCGACGGCATCCGCGGCACTGCGAACGCCGAGGGGATGACCGCCGATGTCGCCTTGCGCGTGGGCATGGCGGCGGGGCTGCAATTCACCCGGGGCGAACACCGTCACCGCGTGGTCATCGGCAAGGACACGCGGCTGTCGGGCTACATGCTTGAACCGGCGTTGACCGCTGGGTTCATTTCCGTCGGCATGGACGTGGTGCTGGCCGGGCCGATCCCAACCCCAGCGGTCGCCATGCTAACCCGGTCATTGCGCGCCGATTTGGGAGTGGTGATATCCGCCTCCCACAATCCGTACCAAGACAACGGCATCAAGCTGTTCGGCCCTGACGGCTTCAAATTGTCAGACGATGTGGAACGTGAAATCGAATCCCACATGGACAACGGCGCCCTGGACAAGCTGGCCAAGCCCGACAGGTTGGGCCGCGCCAAGCG
>JAKZSO010000172.1:0-9448 GCA_047517625.1 Alphaproteobacteria bacterium | reverse complement strand
CTGGGCCCGCCGCGGTCCAGGGCGCACCGTGTCAGCGCCCGTTCCATGTCGGGGCAATTGCGTAAAGCCGTGCGGATATCGTCGCGTAAATTGCCGCCGGTTTGCAGACACTCGACGTCGTCGAGACGGTCGTTTATGGCTGGGGCGTCCGTGAGTGGGCCGGAAAGCCGCGACGCCAAAAGCCGCGCGCCTGCCCCGGTCAACGTGCGGTCAATGGATGCCAACAGGCTGCCGGCACGTTCGCCGGACAAGGTGCGGGCCAATTCCAAATTGCGTCTGGTCGCGGCATCGATGGCCATGATCGACGCCGGATCGATCTGGCTGAGCGTCCGCAGGCGGGGCAGCGCGCCTTTTTGGGTGTCCTGGGCATAGGCCCCACCACCGCCCCCGCGGCGCCAAGCTCCGCCAGCCCGAACGTACCCAAGCCGTCCAACGTGGCGACACCGAACACGTCCCGCAGGCGCCGGGCGCCGGCACCGGAATCGAACAGACCGGAGGGCTGGATGCTCAACACCGGCTTCCAATCGGCCAACGCCTCGAATAGCTCCGGGGCCTGGATCAGCGTGTCCGATACCAACACCTCGCCGGGGCCGAGGCGGGCCAGGGTGGCGCCGATTTCCCCGGCGCTGGTGGGCGTCACCGAAAACTCGCCGGTTGATAACTCCAGCCAGGCCAGGGCAAAGTCATCCCCGGACCGCGCCAGGGCCGCTAAATAATTGTGCGCGGTCGATTTCAGAAGCGCATCTTCCGTCAACGTGCCCGGGGTGATAACCCGCACAACTTCGCGCCGGACCACCGATTTCGGCCCGCGCTTTTTTGCTTCCGCCGGGTCTTCCACCTGTTCGCAAATCGCGGCCTTGAAGCCCGCCCGGATCAACTTTTGCAGATAGGTTTCATAGGAATGCACCGGCACCCCGCACATGGGAATGTCGTCGCCTTGGTGGCGTCCGCGCTTGGTCAGCACAATGTCCAACGCCGCGGACGCCGCGACCGCATCGTCAAAGAACAGTTCGTAAAAATCCCCCCTCCGGTAAAACAAAAGATGTTCCGGATGGTCGGCTTTTATCGCCAAGAATTGCGCAAGCATGGGCGTGAGAGGGCCGGACTCGGTGGCGGTTTTGGCGGCGGATTTTCGCGGGGTGCTCACCGGCCGAAACTAGCATTTCCGATGCAACCCTCGCGGGGTAAATCTTTTAGCCCCTAGAGTGGTTAACGGCTAAACCCTGCGGCTATGTATCCAAAACCAGGCCTAAACCTGTTTACCCAAACGGGTTTTTGCCGTTAGGTTGGTGGGTGCGTGCCAAAGTTTCAGACCCTGCGAGCCAAGCCAGATGACCAAGGAAAAATTCACCTTCACGGACGAGGAGGCCCTGCGATTCCATTTCGAGGGTCGCCCGGGCAAGTTGGAAATCGTGCCGACCAAGCCGCTGAACACCCAGCGCGACCTGGCGCTGGCGTATTCGCCCGGGGTCGCCGTGCCGTGCTTGGCCATCGCCGAGCGTCCGGACAGCGCTTATGACTACACCAACAAGGGCAACCTGGTGGCGGTCATCAGCAACGGCACCGCCGTGCTGGGCCTGGGCAAATTGGGGGCCCTGGCATCAAAGCCGGTGATGGAGGGCAAGGCGGTGTTGTTCAAGCGCTTTGCCGACGTGGATTCCATCGATCTGGAAGTGGACACCGAAGACGTGGACGCCTTCATCGCCTCGGTGAGGCATCTAGGCCCGTCCTTTGGCGGCATCAATTTGGAAGACATCAAGGCGCCCGAATGTTTTGTCATCGAACAACAGCTGCGGGAAATGATGCCAATTCCGGTGTTTCACGATGACCAACACGGCACCGCCATCATCACCGCTGCCGGATTCATCAACGCCTTGGATCTGACCGGGCGCAACATCAAGAACGCCAAGTTAGTCGTGAACGGCGCCGGGGCGGCGGGCATCGCCTGTCTTGAACTCATCAAGGCCATGGGCTTGCCCCACGGCAACGCCACACTGCTGGATTCCAAGGGCGTGATCTACCAGGGCCGGGAAGAGGGAATGAACCAGTGGAAATCCGCCCATGCCATCGACACCAAATCCCGGACGCTGGAAGACACCATGAAGGGCGCCGACGTTTTCATCGGGCTGTCGCAAAAGGGCTTGGTTTCCCGTGACATGGTGAAGTCCATGAACGACGCGCCGATCATTTTCGCCATGGCCAACCCCGACCCCGAAATCACCCCGGAAGATGTCAAAGCGGCCCGGGACGACGCCATCGTCGCCACCGGCCGGTCGGATTACCCGAACCAGGTCAACAATGTGCTGGGCTTTCCGTACATTTTCCGCGGCGCGTTGGATGTGCGCGCCAGCACCATCAATGACGCGATGAAGGTTGCGGCCGCCAATGCCCTGGCCGGACTGGCGCGGGAAGATGTGCCGGACGAAGTCGCCGCCGCATACTCCGGCGAGCGTCCCCATTACGGCCCTGATTACATCATCCCGGTGCCGTTCGATCCGCGCTTGATTTCCCGGGTTTCCCCCGCGGTCGCCCAGGCGGCGATGGATTCCGGGGTGGCCCAGCGGCCGATCATCGACATGGACAACTACCGGGCCGAGCTCCGCGCCCGGCTGGACCCCATCGCTGGGCCCCTGCATCTGATTCTGGAACAAGTCCGCGCCAACCCCAAGCGCGTGGCCTTTGCCGAGGGCGAGGAAGAGCAAATCATCCGCGCCGCCATTGCCTTTCGCGACACAGGCTACGGCACGCCGGTGCTGATTGGCCGCCCGGAGCGGGTGCGCAAAGTCGCCGACGATATCGGCCTGGGCAGCCTGGACGGCATCGAGATCGAAGATTCCGCGGACAGCCCGCGCAGCGCCGGGTACACGGATTTCCTGTACCGGCGTTTGCAACGCCAGGGCCTGCTGTACCGGGATTGCCGACGCATGGTGAACGTTTTTCGCACCGTGTACGCGGCTTGCATGGCGGCCCACGGCGATGTCGACGCCTGTGTCACCGGCCTGACCCGCAATTCGGCGGAGGTGCTCGCCGACATCCGCCGGGTGTTAGACCCCCTGCCCGGCCACCGGCCGTTGGGCATCACCTTGATGGTGGCCCGGGACCGCACCGTTTTTATCGCCGATACATCGGTGCACGAGGCCCCCGACCCCGCAACCCTGGCGGACATCGCCATCCAGTCGGCGGCGGTGGTGCGCAGGTTGGGGCACCAGCCCCGGGTCGCGATGTTGTCGGCTTCCAATTTCGGCAACCCCATGCGCGAGACATCGGATCGGATCCGCGAAGCGGTGACGCTGCTGGATTCCCGCAAAGTCGATTTCGAGTACGACGGCGAAATGCAAGCCGACGTGGCGTTGAATTCCAAGTTGATGGAGATGTATCCGTTCTGCCGCCTGTCCGGGCCGGCGAACGTCTTGATCATGCCGGGAATGAACGCCGCAAATATTTCGTCCAAGCTGCTGCAGGAAATTGGCGGTGGCACGGTGATTGGACCCTTGTTAGTGGGCCTGGAAAAACCGGCGCAAATATTGCCCATGGGTTCCACTGTGTCGGCGGTGGTGAACTTGGCGGCCCTGACGGCCCATTCCGCCGCCGCTGTCGCGGCGAGCGCGCCGATCCCGTTGCGGCGAGCTTAAATCTTGCGTTGGCGCTCGCCAGTCTCTCAGGTCGCTGCTGCGCAGCACTGCGCGCCCATTCCCTTGCGTCGGGCCTAGACTCCGATGGCAGTGCGGTACGCTTCCAGCACTTCGGCGCTGAAACAAACGAAGGTGGCGGCTTCGATCTCGGGGGCCAGCGCCAACCCTGCGCGCACAGCCGCGACGGCGATGGCGGCCGCATGGCTCAGCGGAAAGCCATAAGCGCCGGTGCTGACCGACGGCAAGGCAAGGGAGCGAATCGCGTTTTCAGCGGCAATTTCAAGGCATCTGGCGTAGCAGGACGCCAACAGCACGTCCTCGCCGTTACCGCCGCCCCGCCAAATGGGCCCGACGGTGTGGATCACATGGGTCGCCGGTAAATCGTAGCCGCGGGTAATTTTCGCGCCGCCGGTTTTGCACCCGCCGAGCGCCCGGCATTCCGCCAACAGCCCCGGCCCCGCGGTTCTGTGAATCGCGCCGTCGACGCCGCCGCCGCCCAGCAGGGTTTCATTGGCGGCGTTGACGATGGCATCCACCGCAAACGTCGTGATGTCACCGGTGACCGCGTCTAACCGTTCACCCATGCCCCGAGCTTGACCGTTGGCGCCCGCCACAGCAAGGTCTGGCCGCATGCCGACCCCGTGCCAAGTCTGCGCCGCCACCGAACGCCATCCCTTTGCCGAGCGCGAGGATTCGCACTTCGGCACGCTGACCTTGTGGCAATGCGACCAATGCGATTTCGTCTATCTTGACCCCATGCCGAAGGCGCAAGCCCTCGCGGCCCTGTATGACAGCGACACAGGCGCGGGCTATTTCGCCAAGGCCGAGCGCAAGTTTGCGCGGTCGCAGCGCCGCATTCGCCGGCTGAACAAGTATGCGACGACCGGCCGGTTCTTGGATGTGGGTTGTAACGGCGGATTCATGGTGGAGGCCGCACGACGGGCCGGGTTCGAGGCCGTCGGCATTGATCCCGCCCCAGCGCCGATCGACTGGGCCCGAAACCATTTTCCCGGCAACGCCTTTCAGCGCGCGACGTTGGCGGAATTCGCCGGGTCAGCGCCGCGGCCGTTTTCCGCCATCTATTGTTCGGAGGTGATCGAGCACGCCCCGGACTGCAATCAATTTGTGGAGGCGCTGACGGGGATGATGGCTTCGGCCGGCGTGCTGTATTTAACCACCCCGGATCTGGGCCACTGGCGGCGGCCGGAAAATCTCGACGATTGGGATGCCTTTAAGCCCCCGGAACACTGCCTGTATTTCAGCGCCGCCAATTTGGTCCGGTTGTTGGAGCGGCACGGGCTGACCGTTGTCCACCGGGCCTGGGCGTTCAAGCCCGGCGTCAAGGTGATCGCCCGCCGGTGAAAAATGCATTCGCCGCTCGATTTCAGCACGGCGTTAAGAAAATATAGAAATCTAACGGGCAATTTGGGGCCAGTCCCGCCGGCCCAGTCCCTGGCGGATTTAGTGGTGCACGACCGAGGAGGATAGCGGCGTGAAATTCGATTACAGAGATGTTCCAACAGCCATCGCCGGCGAGGCGTCTGGCCCCAGGCAGGCGTTAGAGGGCCATTTGAAATCGGCGGGATTTCAAAACATCGACCAGGTGGAGTCGGTCGAGGCCTTGGCTAACCGATTGGCGAAATCTGAAGTCGCGCTGTTGATTGGCAGCGCCACAATGGGGGACGGCCAGGTTCTGGAACTGATCCGGCAGATTCGCCGCAACGAAATCGCCGGGCAGCCGTTTATGCCGGTCGTTGCCTTGGTGGACGAACCAGAAGCCATGTTGGTGCGCCGGGTCATCGATTCGGGCGCCGATCTGATTTTCACCCGTCCGCTTTCCCGGACCAGCGTCGAGCAAGGTTTGAAAGCCCTGGTCATGCGGCGAAAGCCGTTCGTGGTGACCTATGATTATGTGGGCCCTGACCGCCGCCGGGAAACCCGCGATGATGGGAATGAAATTCGCCTGGTCGAGGTGTCGAATCCGCTGCGCCGGTGGGCCACCGGATTTTCTGATGAGCCGCCGTCAAAAAGGATTTTGAACACCATCAACACCATGCGGGCCCAACGCCAGGCAGTGCAATTTCTGTGGTTGGCGGATTTGGTGGTCGCGCATTTTTCCGGTGGACCGCTAGACCCTGAATTGAAGGATCATCTGGCGCGAATGCAAACTGTCGCCAACGCGACAAAGGAACTTGCAGCCGCCACCAAATACCGCAACCAGGTGAGTGTTTGCGATTTGGCCGCGGCTGCGGCCAGGGCCATCGAGGACGCTGTCACCGCTGGGTGTGAGCCCAACGTCACCGACCTTGGCCACCTGACGGGCCAAATCCAGGCAGCATTCGACATCCAGGACGCGTCCGACGCGACGGCAAACGTATAAGCTGGCGCCCAAATAAATCTGCAAAAGTGCGGTGATCCGTGGATACTGCCCGGCCCTAATTTTGGCAAGGAAGCCGGGAGCGATCAGGCGTGCGATCCACATCGTTAGAAAATTGCGTCACCAAAGCTGAGTTCCCCCAGCTGCCTGGGTTTCGCCGGGGCAAGGTCCGGGACGCCTATGACCTGCCCGACGGGCGCACGGTGATGATCACCACCGACCGCCAGTCGGCGTTCGACCAAGTGCTGGCGGCGGTGCCTTATAAGGGCCAAGTCCTGACCCAGACCGCGCGGTTCTGGTTCGAAGCCACATCAGACATTTGCCCAAATCACGTGTTGGAATTCCCCGACCCCAACGTCATGCTCGTCAAGCGCCTGAACATGTTGCCGGTGGAAATGGTGGTGCGCGATTACATGACAGGGTCCACCGAAACCAGCATCTGGCCCATGTACGACAAGGGTGCCCGCACGATGTACGGGGTGGATTTCGCCGATGGCTTGACCAAAAACGCCAAGCTGCGCGGCACGATCTTGACCCCCACCACCAAGGCCGCCCAGGGCGAGCACGACGCGCCAACCACCCCGGGGGAGATTGTCGCCACCGGCCTGCTGCCCCAGGCGATGTGGGATGAGCTGGCCCGGCTTAGTTTGGCGCTGTTCGCCCGGGGCCGGGAGATCGCGGCGAAAAACGGCCTGATTTTGGTGGATACCAAGTACGAATTCGGCACCGGCGAGAACGGCCGTGTTGTTTTGGCCGACGAAGTGCACACGCCGGATTCCAGCCGTTTTTGGCTTGCCGAGTCATACCCGGCCCGGCGCGCGGCTGGCCAAGAACCCGAAAGCCTGGACAAAGAATTCCTGCGCCTGTGGATCGCCGAGCGCTGCGACCCCTACAAAGACCCCATCCCGGAAATCCCCGACGACGTGCTGCTGGAATTTTCGGGCAAATACGTGCGGCTCTACGAACAGGTCACCGGCCAGACGTTCGAGTACCCCGCCGCCGATCCACCCCCCGAGGCCCGCATCGAAGCCGCTTTGCGCGCCGCCTTGCCTGAGTTTTTCTAGGCCGGCAAAAAAGCCACTTGACTTGTTGGTAAGCTATGGCTTACGGTAAGTCATGGCTTACGCAGAAGCAATCAAAGCACTGGCGGACCCGACCCGGCGCAGCATTTTCGAAGCGTTGCGGGTGCAACCCCTGTCCGTAGGTGAGATTGCGAAGGATCAGCCAGTCAGCAGGCCCGCGGTTTCCCAGCATCTGAAGGTGTTGGTGGCGGCAAACCTGGTCACCGCCCGGCCCCACGGCAATCGCCGTTTGTATCTGGTTAAGCGCGATGGCCTGGCGGAACTGCGGGAATATTTGGAGAGTTTTTGGGATGAAGCCCTGGACGCTTACGGCGCCGAAATCGCCCGGCGTGTCAGGGACAATCAGGAGGATTAAAGGATACAATGAACATCATGGACACAAAGCTTGCACCGATCGTCAAATCCATCGAAGTGCCCTGCGGCCAAGAACAGGCATTTGGGGTTTTCGTCAACGAATTGGACACATGGTGGCGCCTGGGCAAATTCACCACCTCGGCCATGGGCGGCGCCCCGGCCAAGGCGATCCGGGTGGAAGCCAAAAAGGGCGGTGCCATCACCGAGATCGCGTCTGACGATACCGAATACCCGTGGGGCACGTTTCTGGAGTATGACCCGTTCGGCTCGTTCGCTATGGATTTCCATTTTGGCCCGCCGGGCGAGGTGATCGAGAACAGAACCTTGCTGAAGGTCGCCTTCACCGATTTGGGCGACGGTCGCACCAGGGTCGAGTTGACTCAGACGGGCTGGGAAGGCCTGGGCGAATGGGCCGCGCAAATCCGCGACGGCTATGATTTCGGCTGGGGCCCGATTTTCGAGGAGGGCTACAAGAACGCCTGCGGCGGCTAGCCGCCGCAATTGGTCCGATGATCATTACCGAAACTGAACTGGGCCCTATCGAAAAAACCATCGAGGTTCCCTGCGGCCAGCGCCAAGCCTTCCGGGTGTTTGTGAACGTCATGAACACCTGGTGGCCGCTGGACAAATACAGCATGTCGGTCACCAAGGGATCACCGGCCAAGACAATCCGTGTCGAAGCTCATGTCGGCGGCACGATCACCGAGATCGGTGGGGACGATGCCGAATACCCGTGGGGCACCTTCGTAGGCTTTGATCCCCACGCATCCCTGGCCATGGATTTTCACTGGCAGCCGGTTGCCGTGAGGACGCTGATCCAGGTGCAGTTCACACCGATAGGCGACGATCGCACCCGGGTCGACCTGACCCAATCCCGGTGGCAAGGCCTGGGCGACGCGGCGGCCAAAATCCGCGACAGCTACGAGGGCTGGATGGGACGACGTCTTCGCCACCGCCTACAAGGCCGCCTGCGACGGCTAGAGGCGGTGCAGGCCACTAGCGATCGGTTTTTCAATATACCTTCGAAACAGCATCCATCGCCGCGCGGGAAACCTCGCGAAAGTCGTGCAGCGTGCCGTCCAAATCAAACCCCATTCATCGCGTCTTCATTTGCACCAATAACCCGGCGGCTGACCATCGCTCACTTTGCCTGGCCGACTTCGATCAGGTAGCCGTCGGGGTCTTTCATGTAACAGCGGATTTCGCCGCTCATTATCTTTGGGTTCAGTAATAAATTCCGCGCCTCGATCCCGGCGAGTTTGATAAAAATCCTGGACATCGGCAACCCTGATATTCAAGAACGCGCTGAGTACGTGGTGGTCTTCTTTCACTTTTACCGTCGTGTTTGGCTTGTCCACGGTCGGGTCGCCGCCCCCAACATTGAGCACGATCCAGCTGTTGGCGGATTTGATGACGCAGGGCCCCCCGGTTTCGCTCAATTCCATCACCACTTTCCCGTCCAGCATTCGCTCGTACCATTGGCACGAGACGCTGCGGTCTTTCACGATGATCGTGTGGGTAAGAACGAATCCCTCCGTGGGCGCCGGGAAATCACCGTTTCCCGATTCGGTTTCGGTACCGCTCATTTTCTGCCTCCATCGTTTCGTCGGTTCTCACCTATCATGGAACGAATTCCGATCCCCTGCCTAGTATCCAGCGATGGCGAGGCGGCGGTAGGACAAGGCCTCGGCCACATGTTGACGGCGCACAGGGCTGCTCGCATCCAGGTCGGCCAAGATTCGGGCCACGCGCAGCACCCGGTGATAACCCCGGGCGGACAGCGACATTTTCTTGGCGGCTTCGGTGAGCAAATCTTTGCCGTCGACCTCCGGCGTCGCCACTTTCGACAGCAGTTCACCATCGGCTTCGGCGTTCGTTCTTACCGCGTCCACATCCATGAACCGTTGGCTTTGAATTTCACGGGCCGCTGTTACCCGGGCAGCGACGGTGGCGGAATCCTCCGACGCCGGGGGCAGGGCCAAATCGGCCACTTCCACCGCCGG
>JAKZSO010000171.1:0-4611 GCA_047517625.1 Alphaproteobacteria bacterium | reverse complement strand
CAACACTTCCGCCTGGAATTTCCGCATCCGGCCCTCCACCATTTTTTCGATGATTTCCTCGGGTTTGCCTGATTCCCTGGCCTGGTCGGACAGGATTTGCCGCTCCTTGGTCAAGACTTCCGGATCGAGATCCCCGGCGGTCACCGCCTTGGGGCTGGTCGCCGCGACATGCATGGCCAACTGCTTGGCCAACGCCGTCAAGGCCTCGGCATCAGCGGCGGATTCCAACCCCACCAGCACCCCAATGCTGCCCGCTCCCGGGGCGACGGCATTGTGGACGTAGCTGACCACCACCCCCTGGGAAACGGAAAGCCCGGCTGACCGCCGCAACTGCAAATTCTCGCCGAGCGTGCCCACCATATGGGTCACTTGTTCAGCTACCGTGCGGCTTTCCCCGGAGAAACTGGCCGCCGACATGCGGTCAAAATCCCCGTCGGTGGCCAAAGCGACCTCGGCGACAGCCAGCACCAGTTCCTGGAACGTCTCGTTGCGGGCGACAAAATCCGTTTCGGAGTTGACTTCGACCACCGCCCCGTTGGCACCATCCACCGCGGCCGCGACCAGCCCTTCGGCGGCGACCCGCCCCGACTTCTTTGCCGCTGCCGCCAACCCCTTGGTCCGCAACCAATCGGCGGCGGCTTCGATGTCGCCATCAGTTTCCAGCAACGCCCGTTTGCAATCCATCATGCCGGCGCCGGAGCGCTCGCGCAGCTCCTTGACTAGCGCCGCGGTAATTTCAGCCACTGTTAAACCTCGTTCCTAAAAAGTTAGAGTAAATTACTGTAAACGTTATCTATTATGATTTTCCTGACTCAACCGCCGGTGGGGGTGGTGGCTGGGTCGCCGGGGATTGCTCTGACTCTTTGGCTGGCTCTGCTGCCTGCGCGGCGGTAGGCTGGGTCGCCGGGGATTGCTCTGACTCTTTCGCTGGCTCTGCTGCCTGCGCGGCGGCGGGTTGGGTCGCGGGCGCGATTTCTAGAACCGCCGGCGCTGGTGCGGGAGCCTCGCCGGGCATTTCCACCGAGTCGCCGATGTCGCTTGAGGACGCTTTTTCCTCGCGCAATCCGTCGACCACCGCCCCGGCAATCAGGTCGCAGTACAAGTTGATGGCGCGGGAGGCATCGTCATTGCCCGGAACCGGGTGGTCGATCCCCTGGGGATCGCTGTTCGTATCCAAAATCGCGACCACGGGAATTTTCAGTTTGCGGGCCTCTTTGATGGCGATCTCTTCCTTGTTGGTGTCGACCACAAACAGCAGGCTCGGCAAACCGCCCATTTCCTTGATTCCACCCAAGGCGCGCTCCAATTTGAAGCGCTCGCGCTCCAGCTTCAGGCGCTCTTTCTTGGTGATGCCCAGGTCTTGTTCTTGGTCGAGCTGTTCATCCAAGGCCTTGAGGCGGCGAATGGATACCGACATGGTCTGCCAGTTGGTCATCATCCCGCCAAGCCAGCGATGATCGACAAAATATTGGCCGCAGCGCTTGGCCGCCGACGAAACCGGCTCGGCCGCCTGGCGCTTGGTGCCGACAAATAGCACCCGGCCGCCGCCAGCGACCACATCGCGCACCACCACCAGCGCTTGGTGGAGCAAGGGAACGGTTTGCTGCAGATCGATAATGTGAATGCCGTTGCGGGTTCCGAACACATACTCGTCCATCTTCGGGTTCCAACGGTAAGTCCGGTGGCCGAAATGAACGCCTGCTTCGAGCAGCTGACGCATCGTGAATGCGGGTAGGCTCATGACCTTCTTTCTCCGGTTCTTCATCCGTGGGATTGTGAACAGACCCAGTTGGGCCTGGCACCGGATCGGCGGCCGGAACTCCGGCTAGCCGTACTCCCACGTGTGAGTACAACGTTATGGTTGGCCCCGCCCCAGCGGCGAAGCCCAGCTTTCAATACCCGTCCACCGCGGTTCCCGCAACCCCAGCGGTGGCCAAATTTAGGTGCCGCGCAGCGCCTGAACACCGGGGGTCTGGCCCAGGGCTTCCTCGACCTCTGGGACGATGGAATAGCGGCCCGGCAACGCGATCTCGATTTCCCCGCCGTTGGCCCCGGCAGCGACGACGACACTGACCTCTACTTGGCCGCCGTTTGCGGGCCCCAACGCCCGGCCCAGACTTTCAAGGCCTTCGGTCCCGTCCAGGAAAATCCGCAATTTTGTGAAAGCGCGGGCGGCGATTTCGTCCACCGGTCGGATCGATTGGGCGGTGACCCGCAGGCTTTCCTCCTCCATCCGAGCGTCGACAGTGACGATCACCGACGATCCCGGCTCAAGCAGGTCCCCGGCAGACTCCAACAGTTCCGAGAACACGGTGACTTCAAAGCCGCCGCTGGGGTCGGACAGGCCGATATGGGCATAACGGTTACCTCTGGCGGAACGGCGCTCAATCTTGCGTTCCACGATTCCCGCCAAGGTCACAACGCTGCCGGCATGTTCTTGCAACTGGTTGGAGGCGATGACCCCCGCCGCCGCCAGCGCCTGGTCATAAACTTCCAACGGATGCGCGGACAAAAAAAAGCCCACCGAGTCCCGCTCGTTGTTCAAGATTTCCACCCTGGACCATGGCTTGGTTGCGGGCACAACCAGTTCCCGGTCCGTTGTGCCGGAATCCCCCCCGAACAGGCTCGATTGCCCCGCTTCCCGTTCCCGCGCCGCGGCCGCGGCAAAGCCGCCGATGGGCTGGACCGAGGCAAACGCCTTGGCCCGGTTGGGCTCCAGGCCATCAAATGTTCCCGCCGCCGCCAAATTTTCCAACTGCCGGCGGTTGGCGGCCCGGGGGTCGATGCGCCCGGCGAAATCCGCCAGATCCTTGAACGGGCCGTTCGAGTCACGCTCCGCCACCACCCCGGCCATGGCCTGGGAGCCGACGTTTTTGACGGCCCCCAAGGCATAGCGAATGGCGCCCAGTTCAGCGTCCACCGTAAACGCGACGCCGGAGGTGTTGATGTCCGGCGGCAAGACCGGGATGCCCAGGCGTTTGGCCTCTAGCTTGAACACCGCAAGCTTGTCGGTATTGCCGCTGTCTACGGTCATGGACGCCGCCAGAAACTCCACCGGGTAATGGGCTTTGAGGTACGCCGTATGGTAGGCGATCAGGGCGTATCCGGCGGAATGGGCCTTGTTGAAGCCATACCCGGCGAACTTGTCCACCAGATCGAACACATGATTGGCGCGCTCCGCCGAAACCCCCTTGGCCCTGGCGCCTTCCAGGAAACGCTGGCGCTGGGCATCCATTTCGGCCTGAATTTTCTTGCCCATTGCCCGGCGCAGCAAATCCGCTTCGGCCATGTCAAAACCCGCGAACACCTGGGCGATTTGCATCACCTGTTCCTGGTAGATGATGACGCCGTAGGTGTCGGCGACGACCGGGTCGATCAATGGGTGCAATTGCTCCGGCGCCTCGCGCCCGTGCTTGGCCGCCACGTACTTGGGGATGTTTTCCATCGGCCCGGGCCGGAACAGGGCGACAATGGCCATCAAGTCTTCGATTCCGCTTGGCACCACATCCCGGGTTAAATCCCGCATTCCGGCGCTTTCCAGCTGGAACACGCCGACGGTTTCGGCCCGGCCGAGCATGGCGAAAGTCTTGTCGTCATCCAGGGGCACCGCGCCCAAGTCAACGGTAAGGTCCCTGGCTGCCAATAGCTTCAGGGCCTTGTCAATTACCGTCAGGGTTTTCAAGCCCAAAAAGTCGAATTTCACCAGCCCCGCCTTTTCGACGAACTTCATGGAAAATTGGGTCACCGGCATTTCCGACCGGGGGTCCCGGTACAGAGGCACCAATTCGGTCAATGGCCGGTCGCTGATGACCACCCCGGCGGCGTGGGTCGAGGCGTGGCGGTACAGGCCTTCCAACTTGCCGCCGATGTCCAGCATCTTGGCCACCGTTGGATGGGTATCCCGTTCCTGACGAAGGCCGTCTTCTTGTTCAATTGCCGCGGCCAAACTCACCGGATTCGCCGGATTGTTGGGGACCATTTTGCAGATGCGATCCACGTGGCCATAGGGCATTTCCAAGACCCGGCCAACGTCGCGGAGCACTGCCCGGGCCTGAAGCGAGCCGAAGGTAATGATCTGGGCGACCCGATCCGCCCCGTACCTGTCCTGGACATACCGGATCACTTCGTCCCGGCGTTCCTGGCAGAAATCGATGTCGAAATCGGGCATGGACACCCGGTGGGGGTTCAAGAACCGTTCGAACAGCAGGCCGAAATCCAGGGGATCGAGATCGGTAATGCCGAGGCCCCAGGCAACGATGGAACCGGCGCCAGAGCCGCGCCCGGGACCCACTGGAATGCCTTGTTGCCGGGCGAAGGCGATGAAATCGGCGACGATCAAAAAGTACCCGGCAAACCCCATGTCGGTGATGACCGTCAATTCGTGGTTCATGCGGGCCAAGTATGGGGCCTGATCGGCTCTCGATTTGTTCCCCAGATGCGCCAGCAATCCTTGCTCGGTTAGCGCGCGCAGCTCGTCCCTTTCACTGCGGCTTGAAGAGATGGCGTAGCTGGGCAGGATCGGATCCCGTATCGGCGGGCGATACGCGCAGCGCTGGGCGATGACCACGGTGTTGGCCGCGGCTTCCGGCAGATCCGCGAACAGCGCTAGCA
>JAKZSO010000170.1:0-6923 GCA_047517625.1 Alphaproteobacteria bacterium | reverse complement strand
GGTCCGGTGTGGGTGGCGGGGCCACCACCGCCGACGCCGGTGCCGGTGCCGGCACTACGGCGGCAGCGGGTGCAGGGGTCGGTGCCGGTGCCGGGGTTGGAATGGGGGTCGGCGGGGGTGGCGGCAACGGCTCTGGTTCGGGCGGCGGCGGCGGCGGGGCGGGAGTGAGAGCAGGCGCGGGTCTCGGTGCTGCCGGTGCAGGTGTCGGCGTGAGTGCGGGCGTTGGCGTTGGCGTTGGCGCCGGTGTGCCTGGCGCCCGCAACTGGAACGCCCCTCCCGGCACGGCCCCGGGCAACCGCAAATTCTGTTGCAGGCTGCGGTCTGGCAAGCGGTCCAAAACGCCCAAGTTCACTTCGACATCGGGCAGCCCCTGGCCACCGATAACAACCTGGGCCACGGCCGGCCCGGCCGCCAAGACACAAGCGACCGCCAGAGCGCCACCGGCCCGAATCATTGCGCCCATCCAGGGCAAGGTGTTGTGATGGCTGATGTTGTCGCCAGCCTTCATGGGTTGAAAAATTCCTGCAACCGTTCGCCGGGGCCGTTGGAAATCCCCCAGGCGGTTTGAACCGGCACGATAAACCAGGGCAATTGCCTTCACAACCGGCACCGTCATTTGGCGGGTTTTGCCCGCCGCAGCGCGGCGCCCATGGCCTCCCGCATATCGGGATTGGCCGCCAGAATACTGCCGCTTTCCAGCATGTTGCCGCCGCCGGAGACCTCGGTGACGAAACCGCCGGCCTCTTGGACAATGATAATTCCAGCAGCCATATCCCAGGGCCGCAAACCGCCTTCCCAATATCCGTCGAACCGGCCCGCGGCCACCCAGGCCAAATCCAATGCAGCGGAGCCAAATCGGCGGATGCCCGACGTGATCTCCATCATCGCCGCCATTTGCTCCAGATAGCCGGGTTTTTCGGCCCGGCCCCGGTGCGGGATGCCGGTGACCACCACCGCGTCTTGCAAGTTGCGCCGGGCGGCGACCCGGATCCTGCTGCCGTTCAAGAAGGCTCCGCCGCCGTGTTCGCCCCAAAACATTTCGTCGGCGATGGGATCGTAAATGACCCCGGCGTGGGGCTTTGAATCCCGTTCCAATGCGATCGAAATTGAAAACTGGGGGATGCCGTGCAAGAAATTTGTGGTGCCATCCAGAGGGTCCACGACCCATCTGTTGCTGGTGTCGTCCCCCGGCACCGCGCCCGCTTCTTCCAACAGGAACCCGTATTTTGGCCGGGCTTTGGCCAACGCTTCGCGGATGACGCTTTCGGCCTTGCGGTCGGCGGCGCTGACAAAATCAGCCGGGCCCTTTACCGACACTTGCAGGGCCTCGACCTCGCCAAAGTCGCGCACCAGTCCGCGCGCCGCCTTGCGGGCGGCACCAATCATCACATTGATCAATGGGGAACGCAGCGCCACGTGCGGGCCTAGAGC
This sequence comes from Alphaproteobacteria bacterium, assembly GCA_047517625.1. GTDB lineage: Bacteria > Pseudomonadota > Alphaproteobacteria > UBA2966 > CAIVPW01 > JABHVE01. Next base: position 5,492 of record JAKZSO010000170.1, on the reverse strand, counting down.
ATGATCAAACAATATGGGGTCAATTTGATGGCGGCAAATCGGCTTTCCGGGAAGGCGCGGCGCGAAGCGCGATGCGGTGCCATCACTCGAGCGTCGTAACGAACCCGGGGAGCCGATTGGCCCCACCGAAGGTTGGATTCTTTTGCCCCGTGGCGTTGTTGAACTTCCTCGCCGATGTGTTGCATCGCCATCAACAGCGCGCCAATGCTGCGGAGCAGCGATTCGCATTGATTCCACGGGGCAAAATAAGTTCGGTCAAATGGTTTCATATTGTCTGATCATGCTCTAGCTAGTCGTCCGCCCGGCGGATGTACGTGGCGTCAGCGGTGTTGACGATGACACTCTCGCCCGTGCCAACAAATGGCGGGACCATGACCCGCACACCGTTCTCCAGCTGGGCGGGCTTGAACGACGACGCCGCGGTTTGGCCCTTGACCGTGGGCTCGGTCTCGGCGATCGCCAACGTCACGGTTTCGGGCAGTTCCAGCCGCAGGTACCGGCCCTCGTAACTCTCCACGTGCACGGTCATGGCGTCGGCCAGGAATTGCCCGGCGTCACCCGCCAATTCCGCCGGCAACTGGATTTGCTCAAAACTCTCGTTGTCCATCAGATTTATCGTGTCACCTTCGATGAACAAGACCTGATACGGACGCATGTCCAGGCGCACTTTTTCCACCGACTCCGATGACCGGAAACGCTCGTTGAGTTTGGAGTGCGTGGTCAGCCCCTTGAGTTCCACCTGGAGATACGCCCCGCCCTTGCCGGGTTGGGTGTGCTTGATTTTCACCGCCTGCCACAGCTCGCCCTTATGCTCGACCACGTTACCCGGCCGAATTTCGTTGCCTTGGATTTTCATGAACTTGCCCTTGCCGCCGCGATCGCATCGGTGAAATCGGCGACGGCTTTGGCCGGGCCAGGCCCATAGTCCCACACCCCTGACGACACCGCCAGAAAATCAGCCCCGGCCCGGACCAAGGGGCCGCAATTGTCCACGGTGATGCCGCCGATGGCGACGCAGGGCACTTCAACCAGCCCGGCCCACCATTCGATCAGGTCCACGCCGGCGTGGTAAATCGGGGCCTTCGTGGCGGTGCCAAAGAATGCCCCGAAGGCCACGTAATCCGCTCCAGCCTGGGCTGCCTCGATGGCCAGATGCCGGGACGCGTGACAGGTCACCCCAACGACGGCGGCGTCCCCCACCGTCGCCCGGGCTTGGGCATACGAGGCATCGTCCTGGCCCACATGAACCCCATCAACGCCTGCCGCCCGCGACAAATCGGGGCGGTCGTTTAGCACAAGTGGCACAGGTACGGTGCGGCAAACTTCCTTGAGCATTGCCGCGGCGGCGAGCACTTGTTCGTCATCGGCGCCCTTCAGTCGAAGCTGAACGCAACCGACGTCAGCGGCCCCTAGGGCCGCCGCCAATGTGCGATCGAAATCAGGCGGCAACACCGGCGGAGTAATCAGATAGAGGCGGGTGGCGGCCTTGTTCATTTGCACGATCGCTGGATCATTTGGTTGACGGAGGAAACAGTTCGATCGTATGCTACCTCTTCACGATTGGCCATAACTTGTTCAAAAATAACGATATTTCCTGTCAGGCGTGCGATCCGGCGGGAGGAACGAGGGACGGTTCAATAACAAATGGCCGGGGCAGCCATGACCGAACCCGAATCCGAGGCGAAGGGACTGGACGCCGCCATCGCCGACTTGGAGCGCGAGGTCGACGCCAAGGTTGCCACCCTGCGCCGGGATGCGGCGGAGCATGTGGCAAAGCTGGAAACCGAACTCGCGGGCCTGCGCACGGACCAAGAGCAAATGGCGCGGAACCTGAAATTGTCGGAAACTCAATCCCGGGATTTGCGCGCGGTGGCCCAGACAGCGGGGGCCCGCATCGATCACGCGATTGCCGGGATCAAGTCTGTGTTGGCGGACGGCGGCTGATGGCGGGGGAAGTAGCTTATGGCTGACATCGACGTCACGGTAAACGGTCATTCGTACCGGGTCGCGTGCGAGGACGGGGAAGAAGCCCATTTGATGTCCATCGCCGACCACCTGAATTCCCACGCGACCCGGCTGGCCAACGAATTGGGCCAGGTCGGCGAAACTCGGATGATGCTGATGGCCGGGCTGCTGGTGGGGGACGAACTGTCCGACGCCTTGGACCGGGTTGAAGAACTTGAAAAGGAATCGTCCACCGCCCAGTCCGAAAAGGGCGCGTCTGCGGACGCCATCGCCGCCGCCACCCGGCGCATCGCGGGCATTGCCGCCCGCATCAAGAGTGCCTAGGCACGCATTCATTGGTGTTCTAACCTAGCAGGTGGCGGGCACTGCCCGGTTCGACAGGCGGCCAATTCCCTGGGGCTAAGTACGTCCATCGGGAGCTGTCCCTGCCGCGGTCGTGGCCGCGGTATTACGGCACCCACCTGCACATGCAGGCCACAGTGGATGGGTGCTGCCTACGGCCGGTGCGGTCCCGTCACCTCGACGTTCATGCGTCACCCAAGGAAGCGCGAGTGCCAGACCAAGTCACCGATCCTGTGGACCTTGTTGCCGCGAAAAAGCGCGCCCGCAACGACGCCCGGGATGTTCGCGCCGAGGCCAAGGCCACCACCGGGCCGTTGGCCGGGGATCTGCTGTTGGCGCAGTTCGTCGACAACATAACCGTACCCCCCGATGCGGCGGTGGCCGGGTATTGGCCCATGAACGACGAAATGAACCCGGTGCCGTTGATGAAGCGGCTTTTCAAAGACGGCGTTCCGTGTGTGTTGCCAGCGGTGGTCGCCAAGGGCCAGGCGTTGGTTTTTCGCGATTGGCACCCGGACCTGACATTGGAGGATGGACCGTTCGGCACATCACATCCGCCTTCCAGCGCCGACGAAGCCGCCCCGGGCATCGTCCTGCTGCCCTTGCTGGCCTTTGATGGCGACGGCTACCGCCTGGGCTATGGCGGTGGCTATTACGACCGCACCCTGGCCCAGCTGAATTCCGCTAGGTCGCCGGTGATGACAGTGGGCGTGGCCTATCAGTCCCAGCAGATCGACGCCGTGCCCCGGGGCGAACTGGACCGGCGCCTGGACTGGGTCATCACCGAAAACGGCGCCCACCGATTCTCGTGACCCCTGGTCCGATCGACCTGATGGTATGAGAGTTCTGTATTTCGGCGACATTCTTGGCCGGTCCGGCCGCGACGCCCTGGCCGCCCACGGCCCCGGCCTGCGCGAACGCCTGGGCGCTGATTTCATGGTGGTCAACGGTGAGAACGCGGCGGGCGGGTTCGGCATCACCAAAAAAATTTGCACCCAGTTCTTTGACCTTGGCGTCGATGCGATTACCTCGGGCAATCACGTGTGGGACCAAAAAGAAACCTTGGCCCACATCGAAACCGAGGTCCGGCTGCTGCGCCCCAACAATTTTCCAAAAGGAACCCCGGGCAGGGGCGCCCACATTTTTACCACCCAGGCCGGGGCCCGGGCCATGGTGATCCAGGTGATGGGCCGGGTGTTCATGGACCCCCTTGATGACCCGTTCGAATCGGTGGATGCCGCGCTGGGCAATGTCCGCCTTGGCACCGGCGCGGATTTCATCCTGGTCGATATCCATGCCGAGGCCACCAGCGAAAAGATGGCCATGGGGCACTTTGCCGATGGCCGGGCCTCGCTGGTGGTCGGAACCCACAGTCATGTTCCCACCGCCGATGCCCAGATATTGCCCGGCGGCACCGCCTATCAGACCGATTTGGGTATGTCGGGGGACTACAATTCAGTCATCGGCATGGAGATTGAGGAGCCGCTGAACCGGTTCCGCCGCAAGATCAAAAAAGGCCGGTTTTCTCCCGCCACAGGCGAAGCCACTCTGTGCGGGGTGTTCGTGGAAACCGACGATGCCACCGGCCTTGCCGTGTCCATCGAGCCGATCCGGGTGGGTGGCCGCCTGAAGCCCACCGCGGTGGGCCAGTGATTGGGCGGTGACGCCCCAAATTCGCCACATTAATCCTTGCACAGTGTGTTCTGAGTTTCATGGAGACCGGAGAACGCGGGCGCCCGCTCGGTGTTCGGGTGTGAACCTACTATATCTAGTGTAAGGTTTTCCGCAGACCACTGGATTTAGGCCCGCAAGGCCACCAATTTCCCAGGACGAGGCAGCGACACCGATGGCCGGACATTCCCAATTCAAAAACATCATGTACCGCAAGGGCGCCCAGGACGCCCGGCGGGCCAAGGTCTTTACCAAGCTGATCCGGGAATTGACCGTCGCGACCCGAGAAGGTCTGCCCGACCCCAACGCCAACCCGCGCCTGCGCACCGCCGTGACCGCCGCCCGCGCCGCGAACATGCCCCGGGACACCATGGAACGGGCGATCAAGCGGGGCTCCGGCGATGCTGGCGGCGAAGCGTTTGAACAGGTGCGCTATGAAGGCTATGGCCCCGGCAGCGTCGCGTTGATCGTCGATACGCTCACCGATAACCGCAACCGCACCGCCGCCGCCGTGCGCTCCGCTTTTGCCAAGTTCGGGGGCGCCATGGGCGAATCCAACACCGTCGCCTTTCAGTTCAACCGCATCGGGCTGTTTCGCTATCCCCTGGATGCGGCATCCGAAGAAGAAATGATGGACGCCGCCATCGAAGCCGGAGCCGAGGACGTCGTGACCGATGCACACGGCCACGAGGTCACTTGCCCGCCAGGCGAATTTCATAGGGTGCTGTCGGCTCTGGAAGAAAAATTCGGCACCCTCGGGGCCGCCGAACTGCTGTGGCGGCCGTTGTCCACGGTGGCCGTGGACGAGGATACCGCGACCACGTTGTTCAAGCTGATCGAGGCCCTGGAAGACGACGACGACGTGCAGTCGGTGTCATCGAATTTCGAAATTTCCGACGAGATCATGGAAAAGCTGAACGTTTCATGAGGGTTTTGGGGCTGGATCCAGGATTGCGGGTCACCGGCTGGGGCGTCATCGACGTCACCGGTCAGCGCCTGAGTTTCGTCGACGCCGGCGCAATCAAAGTCCCGGCGTCGGCGCCCATGGCGCACCGCTTGGCCAGCCTCCACCAAGCCTTGACGGACGTCGCAAACGCCTTCGCCCCCGAAGAAGCGGCGGTGGAGGAAACGTTCGTGAACCGCAATCCGGCATCGGCGCTGAAGCTCGGCCAGGCGCGGGGCGCCGTGCTGCTGGCGCCGGGGTTGTTGGGCATTCCGGTTGCCGAATATTCCGCCAACCGAGTCAAGAAATCCGTGTGCGGTTCCGGCCACGCGCCGAAGGAACAAGTCAGCGCCATGGTGGCGATGTTGTTGCCGGGATTTGCCGGCGGCAGTTATGACGCCGCCGATGCCCTGGCGGTAGCCATCTGCCATACCCATCAGAGCCAGTCGGAGGCCCGCATCGAGGCCGGCGGAAATGGCAATGAACGAGGGGTTGCCGTGATCGCCAAGCGACGCTCATGATTGCGAAGTTAACTGGCCGCCTGGATACAATTTCCGACGGTGCGGCGGTG
>JAKZSO010000169.1:0-19909 GCA_047517625.1 Alphaproteobacteria bacterium | reverse complement strand
GCGTCATGTCGCTCATGGGCTGGCCGGGCTTCATCGGCGACGGGAACGCCAAGCCCTCGCCACCGCTCAGCGGCCGGTCTTGCTCCAATACCTCCAGGGCGGCGTCGGACAGTGGCACCCTATGGTCGATTCCGCCCTTCATGCGCTCGCCGGGGATGCGCCACTCCCCCGCGTCCATGTCGATCTCATCCCACGTCGCGCTCCGCGCCTCGCCAGACCGGGCGGCAGTCAAGATCAGGAATCGAAGACACAACTTGCTCGCCAGGGACGCCTTGGAGGCCTTGGAGGCCTCCACGGTCGCTAGCGCCGCCGCCACCTCCTGGTAGGGCAGGGCGCGAAGGTGCGCCTTCAAGCGCGGCATGGGCGGCAGGGCGCCGTCGATGGCATCGCCCGCCGCGTTGTGCTCGACGTAGCCGTGCGCCATGCACCATCGAAGGACGGTACGGACGCGCTGGCGGACGCGGCGCGCGGTTTCCATGCGGACGCCCCATATCGGCGTCAGGGTGCGCAGCACGTCTTCGCGGCCGATCCGGTCAACTGGCATGTCGCCGAGGATCGGGAAGGCGTGCCGCTCTAGGGTCTGCCACCACGAGACGGTGTGCTTGCCGTTCCGCCAACGCGGCTTGTTCGCCTCGAACGTCAACTCGGCGGCTTGCCGGAACGTCGGGACGGCCGCCTTGCGTTTCTCAGCCAGCTTCTCGGCGAGCGGGTTGTGCCCCGCTGCGATGGTGGCCCGATTGGCTGCGGCAAGGCCACGCGCCTGGGCGAGCCCCACGGCCGGGAAGGGCCCCAAACCGATGTCGCGGCGCCGTCCTTCGATGGTGATGCGTTGCACCCAGGACCGCGAGCCGGTGCGCGTCACGTTCAGATAGAGCCCGTCTCCGTCCCCATGCAGGCCGGGCTTGGTAAGCGACTTCGCCTTCGCGGCAGTGAGCTTCGCCATGGCCTTCCCATCACTCTTCCCCACTCAATTGATGGGAAGATAGGGGATTTGGCGGGATCGCTCAAGCACGCTGGATAAGAAAAACCCAAGCATACCTTGGTTTATGGCATCGCTGGGGAACTAGTGGATTGCTAAAGTGGTGGAGCCGAGGGGAGTCGAACCCCTGACCTCGACGTTGCGAACGTCGCGCTCTCCCAACTGAGCTACGGCCCCTGACCGCGCGGATAATGGGAATGCTCCGGGCTTAAGTCAACGCACCGGCTCGTCGTGCGGATAGCGCGCCAACATCAAGTGCGGATGCACGCCAACAGCAAGTGCGGATGCACGCCAACAGCAAGTGCGGATGCGCGCCAACAGCAAGTGCGTATGCACGTATGGCTGTGTGGACCAATTGGACGGCGGCCTTTACAAAGGGCCCCGGCGTCCTCAGTTATTATTCTGATCTGGTCTTCACAAAGCGGTCCGACTCTAATGGAACTTGCTGTTTTCAGACTTGTCGATACTGTCCTGACCCTGCTCGTTTGGGCGGTCGTCATCAACGCCATCCTTAGCTGGCTGGTCGCGTTCAGCGTGGTCGACGTACGCAACCGGTTCGTCTTCTTGGTGTACGACACATTGAACCGCTTGACGGACCCCCTGCTGAAGCCCATCCGACGGTTCATGCCCAACCTGGGTGGCGTCGATCTTTCACCGCTGGTCCTGATTCTGCTGGTGTTTTTCGCCCGGGACCTGTGGCGCGGGTTCTTCTTCTAGAGGGTGACCGGTCAAATCGTGCTCTAAAGATCGCCATGGCTGACGAAGCACCCGCCCCGCCCATCGCAACAGTCATCGATGGCGAAGCGGTGGCCGAGCGGGTGCGGGCGTCCGTGGCCCGGCGCACCGCGGTGCTGAAAGCCGAATTCGATGTCACCCCGACATTGGCAGTGGTGTTGGTGGGGGACGATCCGGCCAGCCAGATTTATGTGCGCAACAAGACCAAGCGCGCGGCCGAGGTCGGCATGAAGGCCCGGGACATCGACATGGCCGCCAGCGCCGCCCAAGGCCAACTAATCGAAGTCATCGAACAGCTGAACGCCGATAAATCAGTGCACGCCATCTTGGTGCAAATGCCCCTGCCGCCCCAAATCAACGGCGAGGAAGTGATCGACGTGTTGGACCCGGCCAAGGACGTGGATGGCCTGCACGTGATTAACGCCGGGCTGTTGGTGTCTGGCCGGGTCGGCGTGGTGCCGGCGACGCCTCTGGGATGCTTGGCGCTAATCAAAAGCGTGCGCGAAGATTTGAAAGGCTTGGAGGCCCTAATCGTGGGTCGCTCAAACCTGGTGGGCAAACCCGCAGCGCAATTGCTGCTGCGCGAGCATTGCACCGTGACCACCGCCCATTCCCGAACCAAGGACCTAGACGCGGTCTGCCGCCGAGCGGACATTCTGGTCGCCGCAGTGGGCCAGGCGGAAATGATCCGGGGCGATTGGATCAAACCCGGCGCCATCGTCATCGACGTGGGCATCAACCGCCCGGACCCGGAACCGGGCCAGGACAAAGGCCGCCTATTGGGGGATGTGCACTTCGCCGAAGCCGTTCAAGTCGCTGGAGCCATCTCCCCGGTGCCAAAGGGCGTCGGCCCCATGACCATCGCCTGCCTGCTGCAAAACACCCTGGCCCTGGCCTGCCGCAACACCGGGGTGCCGATGCCGAAGGACCCAGGGGCACGTTAATCTTTTTCCCCTCCCCACCGGGGGAGGGGCACCTGCGGTGAGCCGCTGGGGGGAGGTGGGTGCGTACGCACCTACGAACTGGTCCGCATGGGCGAAAGATGGACCCCCGGTCACATGGCTCGATCAGATTCACGCGGCCCAATCGGGCCACGATCTGCTCTGTGTCCCGGGGTGACGAAGTCAGGCTGTCTGCAAAGCTAGGTCCGTTTCGCCAGTGTCCTTAACCGCAATGCGTTGAGCTTGATGAAACCCTCGGCGTCGGATTGGTCGTAGACCGAGTCTTCTTCGAAGGTGCCGAGTTCCTCATCGTAAAGCGAGTGTGGTGACTCGCGGCCGACCACCGTGGCCAGGCCTTTGTACAATTTCAGCCTGACAGTGCCGGTGACGAATTCCTGGCTTTTGTCGATGAGCGCCTGGAGCATCTCCCGCTCCGGGCTGAACCAAAAGCCGTTGTAAATGAGCTCGGCATATTTCGGCATGATGCTGTCTTTGAGATGGGTCGACGGCCCATCCAGAGTGATGCTTTCAATGCCCCGGTGGGCCGCTAGCAAAACAGTCCCGCCGGGGGTCTCGTAAATACCCCGGGATTTGATGCCGACGTAGCGGTTTTCCACCAAGTCCAAACGTCCGATGCCGTTGGCGCCACCGAGTTCGTTGAGGCGTTCCAACAACGGCGCGGACGACAGACGCTCACCGTCGATTGCAACCGCATCGCCATGCTCGAATTCGACCTTGATGTAGGTGGGCCGGTCCGGGGCTTTTTCCGGTGAGACGGAGCGCGAATAGACGAATTCCCCGGCCTCCGACGCCGGGTCCTCCAGTGCTTTGCCCTCGCACGATGTGTGCAGCAGATTGGCGTCTTGGGAGAACGGCGCCTCGCCTTGGGAATCGCTGGGCACCGGGATTTGGTATTTTTTCGCATAGGCCAGCAGTTCGGTGCGCGAGTGCAAATCCCATTCGCGCCAGGGTGCGATGACCTTGATGTCCGGGTTGCAGGCGTAGAACGAGAGTTCGAACCGGACTTGGTCGTTGCCCTTGCCGGTGGCGCCGTGGGCCACGGCGTCGGCCCCCAGTTCGGCGGCGATTTCGATTTGGCGTTTGGCGATCAGCGGCCGCGCGATTGCCGTGCCCAGTAAATATTGGCCTTCGTACAGCGCATTGGCCCGGAACATTGGGAACACATAGTCGCGCACAAACAGGCCGCGCAGGTCTTCGATGATGATCTGGGTGACGCCCAGGGCCTCGGCCTTGGCCTGGACCGGCACCAGGTCTTCGCCCCGGCCGAGGTCGGCGGTGAACGTCACCACCTCGCAGTCATAGACCTCTTGCAGCCATTTCAGGATGACCGAGGTGTCGAGGCCGCCCGAGTACGCGAGCACAACCTTTTTCACCGACTTGACCCTGTCGTTCATTCGTCTGTTCCGAATTTCAGATGGCTAACGCCCCCGCCCAGGGGCTGTTGGCGACTATAGCGAACCGCCCATCCGCCGCAAGGGTGGGTTAGGCCGGCTGGGTCGCCCGGTCCTTTGCGGGCTGTCTAACAGAGTCCGATTTCAGCTGGCCACAGGCGGCCGAGATGTCCCGGCCCCGGGGCACCCGCACCGGCGAGGCATAGCCCGCGCGGTTTACGATTTCGGCGAAGGCGGCAATGGTTTCGACGTCGGACACTTCGTACGGCGCGTTCGGCCAGGAATTGAAGGGGATCAGGTTGACTTTCGCGGGGATGCCGGCGAGCAGGCGCACCAGTTCCTTGGCGTCTTGGGCGCTATCGTTCACGCCTTTCAGCATGGCGTATTCAAAGGTGATGCGCCGGGCGTTTGAGGCGCCGGGATAAGTGCGGCAGGCCTCCAGCAGCTCGGCGATGGGGTGCTTGCGGTTCAACGGCACCAGTTCGTTGCGGACATCGTCGCGCACGGCATGCAGCGAAATCGCCAGGCCGACCCCGGTGTCCGCGCCCAAACGGCCGATCATCGGCACCACCCCCGCCGTGGAGACCGTGATGCGGCGCCGGGAAATGGAAATGCCTTCGGCGTCCATAATGAGCCCCAAGGCCCCGACCACATTGTCGTAATTCAGCAACGGCTCACCCATGCCCATCAGAACAATGTTGGAGATCAAGCGGCCTTGGGCCGGCGACGGCCATTCCCCCAAGACATCCCTGGCGATCAGCACTTGGCCGACGATTTCTTGGGCCGTCAGGTTGCGTACCCAGGGCTGGGTGCCGGTGTGGCAAAACGAGCAGTTGAGCGTGCACCCGACCTGGGTGGAAATGCACAACGCGCCCCGGTCTTCTTCGGGGATCAGCACAGTTTCCACAAGCGCGCCGTCGTCCAGTTCCACCAGCCATTTGCGGGTGCCGTCCACGGAGATTTGCTCCGTTACCACCCGGTCGCGGCGCAGGTCCCAGGCCTTGGCCAAGCGCGCCCGCAGATCCTGGGAAATGCTGGTCATGGCGTCAAAGTCGGTCGCTCCCCGGTGATACATCCAATGAAACAGCTGTTTGCCGCGCATGCCGCGCTTTTCCCTGGGTTCGCCCACCGCCACCGCGGCGTCGCCCAGGGCGTCACGACCCAGTCCGGACAGTCTGTTCATCCGCAGGCCTCGGTAATGGCCCGGTGGGCGGCGGTGAATCCCAGCAGGGAATAGGTATCGGTGGTTTGGGTGCCACGGATGGATTCCCCCGCAACCACCAGCTCGGCGCCGCGAACCATGGCCTGGACCATATCGCCATCGCCCTGTGGGTTGGGGTTCCAGGCCCCGTCCCCCGCCGTGAACATGCGGAACTCGACGTTGTTGATGACCGCCACCACCACGCTGTTTTCCTGGAACGTGTAGCCGGCGACGATGTTGACCACGTTTTGGGTATTGTCGTTGGTGTTGTGGACCACCTGCATGAAGACATCGCCGCGGTTGACGTTTTTCGGGGTCATGTCCAGGGGCGTGGACGACATATAGCAGACCCTGCCGCCGCCCTGGGTGTATTCAAAGGCGCTCCAATCCTCGAACGTACCGATCCAATTCTGGGCGGCTGCTGGCAAGGCCCAGACGGCAACAACAAGCGCCAACGCAAAGATTTTCCAGCTCATGGGGTCTTAACCCACTTTCCGGCGGGGCACCCGACTGGGCACAGGCACGGCGCCCGACGGCACCGCGGCCCCCGCCCCCACCGGCCGTTCCGCGAACCGGCCCATGCTGATCATGCGATCATACATGACGATGGCCACGGCGACGCCGATGTTGAGGCAAAAGGCCGTGGGGATTTGGACAATGAACGAACACCTGCTTTGAATCTGCGGCGACAAGGACCCCAGCTCCCGGCCCAAGACATAGGCTGCGCGGGGAGGATGGCGAAATTGGGGCAATGTTGTGGCCTCTTCGAGCAATTCCACGCCGACCAAACTGCAGTCCTTGGGCAACTCCATTTCCGCCACCGAGGGGTAGCGGTAAAACGGGGTTTGTTTCCAGCTTTCGCTGGTATCCGACCGGCCAATCCCCGCCAGGGTGATTTCCGAATCCACCGTGAAGATGAAGCTGGCGCCGAGCGCGTGGGCCGTGCGGAACAGGTTGCCCGCGTTCATGGGTTTCGAGATGCCCTCGACCCCGATGCCAAAATATCCTCGCATGGGGGTGACCCTACCCAAGCCCGGCGGCCGCGCCAAGGCGCGAGGTCAGCGGCGCAGCAACCAGGCGACCCGGTCCCAAGACAGGGCATAGTGCCCGGCGGCGATGGCGGCGAAGGTCCAGGCCAGCCAATCTGGCCCGACAATCCCCAGGGCGACCGCGGCCAGGGCAAAAAATACTAGCTCTATACCAAGTCGCACCGGCCCGGGAACGGGAATTGGCGCTTTGCCAGAGCGGCTGGGATCCCCCGCCACATTGAATGTGCCCCAGGCCGCCGCCGCCGCCACCGGCGCTGCGATCACCGCCGCCCACTGAAAGCCGCTGCCGAAGGCGATCCAGCCCCATTGGGCGAACGCCACCAGGGCGGCGATCTCCAAAACAAAGCGGACGCCAAGATTTATCGGGTGCGAACCCATGAATTTCCTCGCGGTCGCCAACGGTTTACCATACCAGTCCGTTTACTCACGGCTTTCAGGCAGGAGATCCCGATGACCCTAGTCGACAAAATGCTGGTGCTGGTCCTGGCCCTTGGCGTTTGGACCGGAATCGCCTTGTACGCTGTTTCCATTGAACCCGCCCGCGCCGAACACATTAACGCCAACGAAATTACCGGCCTGGACGAATGGATTATGATTACGATTGAGGACTATTGCTGGGTAGAACCAGACGAGGATGGTTTTCACTGGATCGTTTGTGATTATATGTGAACGCCTATTAAACTTCTGAGGTTCCATCCAGCCATTTTCTGGCCCGGGCGTAATGCCCCGGGGTCAGGTATTTCCGCACCGAGGCGATGACCGCTGCCAGCACCGCCGCATCGTCGGCATACCCTAAGCCCACCACCACATCGGGAATCAGGTCGATGGGGGCGACGAAATACACCAGCGCCCCGATCAGCGCTGCCTGGACATGGCGGGGCGTGGCGGCGTCAGTGGCGCAGTAATACGCGGCCAGAGCATCCTCCATGAACGGGACCAGCCCCAGGGTGCCCCGCACCTTGTCCCAGAACCCCGGCGGCGGCGTTGGCTGCTTGGCGGTTGCCGGGAGTTTGACCGCCGAATTGGAGCTTACCGGTTCATGCATGAAATTCACGTAATCGGTCTTTGGCAGGGAAACAAGGGCAGGATAGGGTTGCGGCAATGAACGCGCAATCGACCAAACACCCGGTATCGCCCTGGGCCACGGCCAAAGCCCCGTCGAGGGCGGATTTGGAGGCCATCGCCAATGCCGCCTATGAAGCCCTGCCCGGCACATTGCGCGACCATGTGGACGACGTGATGATCCGGGTCACCGAATTTCCCGATCGCGATGTGTTGGAGGAGTTGGGCATCGAGGGCGAATTTGGCCTGCTGGGCCTGTACCAAGGGGTCAGCTTGGATCAGAAAAGCCTGGCCGGTGTGGCCGCCGCCATCGACATGATCTTTCTGTACCGCCAACCCTTGCTGGCGTATTGGTGCGAAACGGACGAAACCCTGGATGGTTTGATCCGCCACGTTTTGATCCACGAAATCGGTCACCATTTCGGCTATTCCGACGCCGATATGGACGCCATCGAAGCTGCCGCGTAAGGAGCAACCGTGGTCCGGGTTCTTTTCGTTTGCATGGGCAATATTTGTCGGTCGCCGACCGCCGAGGGTGTTTTCAGAAAACTGGTGGAGTCCCACGGCTTGGAGGACGAAATCGCGGTCGATGCGGCGGGCACCCACGACTATCACATCGGTGCGCCCGCGGACGATCGCAGCCGCAGTGCCGCCGCCCGGCGCGGTGTGGATTTGTCCCGGTCCCGGGGCAGACAGGTGGAACCCCGCGATCTGGATGCATTCGACTATGTGTTGGCCATGGACCGGGACAACCTGCGCGCTTTGAAGCGCATGGGCTCGGGGTCCGCGACGTTGGCACTGTTCCTAGAATTCGCCCCCGATTTAGGGGTCTCCGACGTGCCCGACCCCTATTTTGGCGGCGCCGACGGCTTCGAAATCGTCTTGGACATGGTCGAAATCGCGGCGCAAGGGCTTCTGGCTGATATCCGCGAGAACCACTTGGCGCACGGTGGCCCCAGCCCACGGGCTCCATGAGCCATGCGCGCCGATTTGGACCGGGTTATTGAAGAAGCCCTGGGCACGGCCCCCGTGCGCTCGCGCCCCTTGGCCGGGGGCTGCGTCGGCGATGTGATCCAATTGTCGATGCCCGACGGCGCCCGCCTGGTGGCAAAATTCGGCGACCGAGGCGCGCATTTGCATTTAGAGGGCTGGATGCTGGGCTATTTGCGGGATCATTCAGATCTGCCGGTGCCCCGGGTGCTGTTCCAGGCCGATCGGCTGTTGATCATGGAACATTTGCCCAGCCGCGGCGGGATCACGGGCGACGCCCAGCGCCATGGTGCGGATTTATTGGCGGCGCTACATGGCGTGACTCAGACCAAGTTTGGCTTGGAAAGAGACACCTTGATCGGGGGCCTGAACCAGCCCAACCCGCCGACGGAGTCATGGCTGGAATTCCTGCGCGACCAACGGCTCATGTACATGGCCGGCGAAGCCGTGACCGCCGGCCGATTGCCTGGGGCGATGATGGCCAGGATCGAAAAGTTGTGCGCGAAATTGGATCAGTGGCTGATCGAACCCAAAGCGGCGTCTTTGATCCACGGCGACATGTGGTCCGGTAACGTGCTGTGCGCGGCGGGCCGCATCACCGGCCTGATCGACCCGGCAATCTATTACGCCGACCCGGAAATCGAGCTGGCTTTCAGCACCCTGTTCAGCACCTTTGGCGACCCGTTTTTCAGCCGCTATTCAGAACTGCGGCCCATACGGGAAGGCTTTTTCGAAGAGCGCCGGGACTTGTACAATTTATATCCGCTGTTGGTGCATGTGCGGCTGTTCGGCGGGTCCTATGTCAAATCGGTGGACGCTGCCCTGGGGCGGTACGGGTTTTAGGGGCACCCAGGTTACTTGCGGCGGTCGGTCCACACCCCGTCCCAATCCTGGGGCGGCGGGCTCGCCATATAATATTTGCAGCGGTCGATGTAAAAGCTGGACGGGCCGTCTTCCGGGCGCTCGGCCAGCGCCTTTTTGAAACCGGCGATCGCGTTGTCCCAGTCTTGATGGCGGTAGGCGTGGACGCCTTCGCTGTAAAATCCCACCACCTGTTCCAATTGTTCCCGCACTTTGTCCGGGGCGTGGCGCAGGGATTCGAAAATGGTCACCGGTTTGGCGATGCCCTTGACCCGCAGCATGTCGATTTGGCGCAAGCCGTCGCGGGAGCTGAGCTGATCCACCGTCCACGACGACAGCAACAAATCGGTACCGTAAAATTTGTTGGCGGCTTCCAGGCGGGCGGCCATGTTCACAGTGTCGCCGATCACCGTGTATTCCATGCGCCGGGCCGAACCGATTGTCCCCGCCACCACCTCGCCGGTGCTAAGGCCGATGCGGATGGAAATCGGGTCGGGGCCGGCGCCGTCACGTTTATTAAAATCCCGCAGCGCCGCCATCATCTCCGTCGCCACTATCACCGCGTTGTCGGCATCGTAGGGGTTGGTCACCGGCGCGCCGAACACCGCCATGATGGCGTCACCGATGTACTTATCCAGCACCCCGGAATGGGCGAAAATGACCTCGACCATGTCCGAGAAATAGTCGTTGAGCATGGCCACGGTTTTGTGGCTGCCCAACACTTCGGCGATCGAGGTGAAGCCGCGGATATCGGAAAACAATACCGTGGCCTCGTGCACCGTGGCCTCCAAAGCGCCCTCGCCCGCTTCCAGGACTTTGTCCAAAACTTCCTTGGACATGTACCGGGCCATGGTGCTGCGCACGCGCTTTTCCCGCGAAATGTCATCGATGACCAGGGTCGAGCCCATGGGCTCGCCATCCACCGAGGACAACGGTGAGGCAGTCAAATTAACCGACAAGGTCTCGCCGCCGAACTGGATCAAATCCACATCGGCATGAAAATCCTCGCGGCCGCTGGTGGCCACATAGTCCAAAGCCTTGACGACCCAGCCGTTGTCCTTGGCGAACACATGCGCCGCAGTGGAGCCGGTCAGTTCGGACTCTTCCAACCCCAAGATCCGGGCGGCGGCGTCATTGAACTTGGTGACAACTGAATCGACATCAAACGTGATGACGCCGTTGGAAAACGATTTCAGGATTCCCTCGTTATAGTTTTTTAGCCGCAAAACTTCGTCGAACAGTTCAGCGTTCTCCAACGCCGCTGCCGCCTGGGCGGCAAAGGCCCGCAGCCTGCGCGCATCCTCGTCCACGAACGGCCCAACGATGCGGTTCAGAACCTGCATCACGCCGACAACTGCGCCATGGTTGTTGACGACGCGCACGGACAAAATCGAACGGGTTTCAAATCCGGATTCTTTGTCCACGTCTTGATTGAAACGGGGGTCGGCATAGGCGTCATGAATAATCAGAACGTCATCGCCATGGATCACCGCCCCCGCGATCCCGGTGCTGGCGGGGATGCGGATTTCTTTCGTGCCAGCGCCTTCCGCCACCAGGGACCACAGTTCATCGGCAACGCTGTCATATAGAAAAATCGTGCTGCGTTCGGCCCCCAATAATTGCGTCGCACCCGCCGCAATTTTCGCCAGCACCGCGTCCAGACTGATTTCGCTGGAAATCGCCGTCATGATTTCGGTCATTCGCGATTCTTCGACCCGGGCCTACTCGGCCCACTGAACCAGCTGGGCGACCTCTAATGCGCTGGCCGCATGGGTGGTGATGGTGGACAGCAGCGCGATATCAGCGTCATCGAACTGGCGGTCCCCGGGTGCGCGTTTGTTCAGAACCTGGGTGGCGCCGATGACCGAGCCCTGGCGATTTCGCAGGGGCACACAAATAATGTTGCGGGTTTTGAACCCGGTTTCGACATCCACCGCCGGATTGAACCGGGGATCGGCATAGGCGTCTGGGATGTTTAAGTGTTCCCCCGAGCGGAAGACCGAGCCAACAATCCCGACATCGGCGGGGATGCGAATTTCATCGACACCAACGCCCCGGGCGATGCGCGACCACAACTCGTCCGTATCCGGGTCATACAGAAACAACGTCGCCACCTCGGCGCCCAAGGCGGCGGTGACAACCCGGATGACCTGGGGCAGCAAAACATCCAACGAGGTTTCCGATGCGAACCGCCCGGCCACATCCAGTACCGCCGAATATTGATGCAGCAAGTGGGCGACTTCGCCGGCGACTTCAGGCGAGTTGTTTTCCAGAACCAGCGCACGAATTTGCTCCAGGTCGGCCTCTTTCAAGGTGCCTTCGAACAACTTGCCAAACCCGCCACGGTGCAACATCCTCCAGTGCTAACTATAACCCAGTCCAGGACGTGACCGGGGGGGTCAACCGATTAGGGCGTCAAGGGATAGCGCGCCTCGACGGTGTGAATGGCGCGTTCCGAACCCAGATGGCTGGAGAAAAGCACAAATTCGTTAACCGAAACTGGACCGGCGTGGAATGGCTCGTGCACGGCCAAATAGTCGCCCAGGTGGGGCGCCGTGCGCTTGAACCGGCCGAGCGTCACGTGGGCGTGGAATTTGCGTTTCTCGGCCAACCCCGTCGCGGCGGAGACGGCATGGTCGACCCGGCCCTGCAGGATATCCAATGCCGGGCTCGGGCTCACCCCAACCCATAATGTGCGCAGGCGATGGCCGGTGCCGAAATGGCCGATGGTGGCCAACGCCAATTCAAACGGCTTTCCGCGAACATCCTCCAGGGCAACAGCGATGTCGCCAGCGGTGAGTCCGTCCACGTCGCCGATGAAACGCAAGGTGACGTGCATTTGATCGGGGTCCGCCCACTTGGCCCCGGGCACACCGCTGCACAACCCAATAAGCCGGTCCTTGATTGATTGGGGCAGCGGGATGGCGGTGAACAGGCGCATCGAAAATGATCCCAAACCCGGTCATACCAGGCGCACGCAGGACAAAGTGCGGAGGTTGGAAATGGCGGCGGGATAGGCCTGGGCCGCCGCAAGCTCGAACCAGTGGGCGGCGGTGGAGCAGTTTTCCACCACCCCTTCGCCCCGGGAAAACATCACGCCCAGGCTGTTTTGCGCCCCGGCATAGCCTTGCTCGGCAGCGGCGGCATACCAGCGCACGGCGTTTTCGTAATCCCTGGCTTGGCGATAGGCCCGGCCCAACTGGAATTCAAACCGCGCCTCGCCGGGATATTGGCGCAAGGCCGCCAAACATGCCGCGATGGCGGGGACGGCATTGATGGCAAAGGTCGGCACCCCCGGCCCCACCCGGTCAGGGTCGAGGGGGTTGCCCGCCAGCTTGTCGCATTCGTGGAACGGCGCACCCGCGCCCTGGGCCATCGCCGCCCCAGGAATCGCCAAGGCAAGCGCCAGGATCAAAAGGATCGGTCGGCTGCCCATCACGGACTGGGATAGGTGTGAATGTGGTGGGCTGCCTCGATGGCCTGCAACACATCCGCGCTCAGGCGAACCTCGGCGCTGGCGATGTTGGTCGTCAGTTGGTCCATGGTGGTGGCGCCGATGATGGTGCTGGTGACGAACCGGCGGGAGCACACATAGGCCAAGGCCATCTGCGCCGGGTCCAACCCGGCTTGCGCCGCGATGTCCACATAGGCCTGGGTCGCCGCCCGGCCCTGTTCAGCCAGATAGCGGCCGAATTCCGGAAAAAGCGTGAGCCGGGCGCCGCTGGGCCAAGAATCGTCCAGGTATTTGCCGCTGAGAACCCCGAATGCCAAGGGCGAATAGGCCAGCAGGCCAACGTCCTCGCGGATCGCCATTTCCGCCAACCCAACCTCGAAGCTGCGATTCAAAAGAGAATACGGGTTCTGAATGCTCCGTGGCCGGGCGATGCCGGCGGCTTGCGCGGCGTTCAGAAACTGCATCACTCCCCACGGCGTTTCATTGGACAAACCCACGTGGCGGACCTTGCCCGCCCGCACCAGGTCCGCCAAGGCTTCGAAGGTTTCGCCAATTGCCACCGGCACTTGGGTTTCGTCGTGGACGTATCCCAGGTGGCCAAAATAGTTAGTGTGCCGGGCCGGCCAATGGACCTGATAAAGGTCAATCACGTCGGTGCCCAGGCGCCCCAGACTGGCGTCGACGGCCAGGCGGATGTTGGCGGCATCCAGCCCCGGCGCGCCGTCCCGGGGCATCGCCATGTTCGCCGGGCCGGCAACTTTGGTGGCCAGGATGATTTTTCCCCGGGATTTGCGGCGGGCCAGCCACGATCCGATATAGGCCTCGGTGCGGCCCACCGTTTCCGCGCGGTTGGGCACCGGATACATTTCGGCCGTGTCAAAAAAATTGACGCCATGATCCACGGCATAGTCCATCTGTTGGTGGGCCTGCTCCTCGGTATTCTGCTGGCCCCAGGTCATGGTGCCCAAGCAAATGACGCTGACGTCGAGACCGGTGCGGCCAAGTTTGCGGGTTTCCATCAAAAACCTAAAGAAGTTTCAGTAACCTATTGTTAATAAACAATTATGTACGATTCCCGCCATGTCTAAGGGATTGGCAATTTGGTGAGGCTCATATATGTTGAAAATTCGCACCTTGAGGGAGGTTACTATGACAGAAGATTTAGCGATTCTTGTGGAGCGCGCCAAGTCAGTAAAAATGACCAACCAGGAGAAGGACCAACAGCGGAAAAGTTTCGCTTACGGCAACACGAAAATCGAAAACGATTTGATCACCCGGGCCATGGTAGAAAAGGCAGCGGCCAAATTGAACATGGAAAATGGATGATCCACAGAGTGGAGATCGTCATAGCGTACCTGTTGAACCAGATTTAATTACCAACTCCGCCGAGCGAGCTGAACGGGAAGTTGCCAATGGCCTTAGGCAAATTGCCACAGTTCTGGAACTCGTTGATGCAGCGTCCTCTGGAGAACGACCTTTCAAACTAAGGCCGTCAACAATCCTTCAGCTACACCGTATCGCACTTGAGGGCATAAGTTCCTACGCGGTAAATTTTCGTCCTTCCGACATTAAGATTCAGGGCAGCGGACATACTCCCCCTCCGGCCTTCTTAGTCCCAGAACTACTCGAGGAACTCTGCGACTATGTGAACGAAAATTTCGATGGGTCGGCAATCCATTTGGCGGCGTACGTAATGTGGCGCTTGAACTGGATCCATGGATTTACTGATGGCAATGGACGCACCTCTCGGGCTGCCTCATACCTAATTCTCTGCGTTCGTCTTGGGTCAAATTTGCCAGGTGAAAAAACAATCCCGGAGCAAATTTCGGAGAGCAAACAAGATTATTACGACGCACTAGAGGCTGCTGGCAATAGATTCGCGGACGGTGAAATTGATGTCAGCGCGCTTGAAAAGCTTCTTGGTGATTACTTGGCAGTACAGCTTGTTCACGTTTTCAAAAAAGCAAACGAGGCAGCCCCAGGCAAACAATTGTCCTGAACCAAGGCGACTAAGGTGATCGTTGTCGAGCCAAGGCCTGTAGCACGAACGGCAAGATGGCCGCTGCAATGACTTCGACCCCCGCCGTGTTGGGATGCATGCCATCGATTTGCAGCAACGTCGCATCGGCCGCCACGCCCTCCAGAAAAAATGGGTACAGGATCACCCCAAGATCCGCCGCCAGCCGCGGGAAAATATCGTTGAACGGGCCGGCGAATGCATCCCCCATGTTCGGCGGCGCCAGCATCCCCGCCAACAGCACGGGGATGCCCTGGTCACCCAGCCAATCCAGAATGGCGTTCAAATTTTCGTATGTGGCGTCCGGCGCCAGGCCGCGCAGCGCATCGTTGGCGCCAAGTTCAATGATCGCCAAATCGGGCCCATCGGCCATGGACCACGCAAGCCGGGCCAGCCCTCCCGCCGACGTATCTCCGGACACCCCGGCATTGATGACTAACGCGTCCACGCCCTGGTCCACCAGCGCCGCCTGGAGCTGGGCCGGAAACGCATCGCTTTTCAGCGCCAAGCCATGGCCCGCCGTCAGGCTGTCGCCCAGCACCACAATGGTCACAGGCTCCGCCCGCGCCGCCGTTGCCGCGACCATGACCACGACAGCGGCCATCATTGCCGCATTGACCGCCCGGCCCAAGAGCCTATATGCGAGAAGCCCGCACACCGTTCCTAAAACTCATCCAAGATTGGTTTCATGGTCACTTTTTCCGGCATACCCGGCACACCCAACGAACCCTTGGTCCGGTTGCGCGGCGTTGCCCTGACTTTGGCGAGCGCGGCGGGCGCCGTCAACATCTTGCGCGGCGTCGATCTGAATGTCGCCGTCGGCGAAACCCTGGCGATCGCCGGGCCGTCGGGGTCCGGCAAGTCCACATTGCTGGCGGTGATGACCGGCTTGGAGCGCCCAAGTGTCGGGTCGGTCATCGTTGCCGGTCATGATTTGGTGGCAATGGATGAAGACGCCTTGGCCCTTTTTCGGCGCAACACCGTCGGCATTGTCTTCCAGTCGTTTCACCTGATCCCGACCATGACCGCCCTGGAAAACGTCGCCGTGCCATTGGAATTGGCGGCAAAGCCCAATGCCTTTACCGCTGCCGAGGCAAGTTTGGACGCCGCCGGTCTGGGCGAGCGGGTCGGGCACTATCCATCGCAATTGTCCGGCGGCGAGCAACAACGGGTGGCTGTGGCCAGGGCCTTTGCCGGGGCCCCGGCCCTGGTCATTGCCGACGAGCCCACGGGCAATTTGGACACCACCACCGGCGCCGCAATTGTTGATTTGATGTTCTCCATCCAGGCCGCCCAACACACATCGCTGATTTTGATCACCCACGATCAAGCCATTGCTGGGCGCTGCGACCGCCTGGTGCAGATGCAAGACGGTCGCGTGGTCCAAGCGGCCGCGGTCGCGTAACCGATGGCAGCGCCCTTGGCATTGCGTTTTGCCGCCCGGGAATTGCGCGGCGGCCTGACCGGGTTCCGGGTTTTCATCGCCGCGCTAGCGCTGGGTGTGGGCGCCATCGCCGCGGTGGGGTTGCTGTCGGCGGCGGTGGTGACCGAACTGCAAAACAATGCCCGGGCCATGCTCGGCGGCGACGTCGAGGTCAGCCTGACCGCCCGCTTGGCAGACGACGCCGAGTTGGCCTTTTTCGGCGCCCAAGCGGACCGGGTCAGCACCGTCCGCGACTTGCGGTCCATGGCTCGCAGCCCCGCCGGGGCGGTGATGCTGGTTGATCTGAAAGGCGTCGACGAGGTCTATCCGTTGTTCGGCGCCATGGCTCTGACGCCGGTTTTGCAGTTGGCCGAGGCCCTGGGGACCAGGGATGGCGTGGCCGGCGCGGTGGCCGAACCGGAACTGTTTTCGCGGCTGCGGCTGGAAATTGGCGACCGGGTGGTGCTGGGCGACATCGAGGTGGAACTACGGGCGATCATTGGCGTCGAACCCGATCGCACGGCCGGCGCCATGGCGCTGGGCCCGCGGCTGATGGTCACGGCCGAGACCTTGGACGCCACCGGCTTGGTGCGCCTGGGATCACTGGTCGAAACCAAATACCGCTTTGCCCTGGATGCCGCCACCGACCCCGGCGTATGGCTGGACGGCTTGAACGCCGCGTTTCCCCAGGCCGGGTGGCGGGCAACCGAATACACATCGGCCCAACCGGCGTTGCAAACGTTTGTCGATCGGTTGAGCACGTTTTTGACCTTGGTGGGGCTGACGGCGTTGGTCATCGGCGGTGTCGGCGTTGGCAACGCGGTGCGCAGCTATTTGGCCGGCAAGACCGCCACCATCGCTACGTTCAAAGCGCTAGGGGCGTCCGGCGGTTTGGTGTTCAAGATTTACTTTTGGCAAGTGGCGGCGCTCGCCGCGATCGGCATTGTGCTGGGACTCGTGGCAGGCGCGCTGGCGCCGTTGATCGTCGGCCCGCTGATCGGTGAGGCGCTGCCCGTGGCCCCGGGTTTTTCCCTCCATTGGCTGCCGTTGGGTTTGGCCGCCGCCTACGGCGTGCTAACCGCCACGGCGTTCGCCCTGTGGCCCCTGGCCCAGGCCCGGGAAATTCCCGCCGCCGGGCTGTTCCGAGCCATCGTCAGCCCGGCCCGGCGGTTGCCGCGGCCGCGCTATGTGGCATTAACCGCCGCCGCCATCTTGGCCCTGGTCGCATTGGCCGTGTTTGGCACTGGCGACCCCTGGCTGGGGGCTTGGTTCGCCGCGGGAGCCGCGGCCGGTTTGGCCGGCTTCCGGCTGGCCGCATCTGCGGTGATACGCGTGATCATGGCTCTGCCACGGAGCCGTCGGCCAGCCCTGCGTTTGGCATTGGCCAGCCTGACCCGGCCCGGCGCGCCCACCGGCAACGTCGTGATGTCGTTGGGATTGGGCTTGAGCGTCTTGGTGGCCGTTGCCTTGCTGGACGCCAACATCACCCGGCAAATCACCGAGCAAATGCCTAACCAGGCCCCGGCGTTTTTCTTTATCGACATTCAGCCGGACCAAGTCGCGGACTTCGACGCCGCCGTCCTCGCCGTGCCGGGAGTAATCGAATTGGACCGGATGCCCACTCTCCGTGGCCGGGTGGTTGGCATCAACGGCGCGCCCATCGGGCTCAACACCGGCGAACACGATGGCCATTGGTTCGTGCATTCCGAAATCGGATTCACCTATGCCGAGGATATGACCCCAGGCACAGTGCTGACAGACGGCCAGTGGTGGCCCGCATCGTATAATGGGCCCCCCGCGATTTCCTTGGATTCAAGTGTCGCCGACGAAATGGAAATTGCCGTGGGGGATTCGGTCACGTTCAATATTCTGGGCCGGGAGATCAAGGCCGAGGTCGCCAATCTGCGGCGGGTCGATTGGCAAGCAATGGGCATCAATTTCAGCGTCATTTTTGCCCCCGGGGCGTTGGAAAACGCCCCGCAAATTCACATGGCCAGCGCCGTCGTTGAGGCGAACGCCGAGGATGCTGTGTTTGAGGCCGTCACCGGCCAATTCGCCAACATAACCGCCGTCCGGGTCCGCGACGTGATCGAACGGGCAACGGGATTGCTAGATAAGATCAGCGCGGCAGTGCGGGCCATTTCGGCCCTGACATTGGCCGCCGGGGTTTTGGTCCTGGCCGGGGCCATCGCCGCTGGACGCCGCAGCCGGGTTTACGACTCGGTGATTCTGAAAGTCCTGGGGGCGCGGCGGTTCGAGGTGCTGCGGGTTCACCTGCTTGAGTTCGGCGTGCTCGGCCTGATCACAGGGGTCCTATCGGCGGCGGCCGGAACCCTGTCGGCGTGGGCCGTGGTGCGCTTCGCCATGGGCGCCGACTGGCTGTTCGATGCTCCGGCGGTGATCGGCTCGGCCGCCGGCGGGATGGCCCTGGTGATCGTGCTGGGCCTGGTGGGCACCTGGCGGATTTTGGGCCTGAAACCCGCGCCCGTGCTACGCATGACATGAGCGGCGAGGCCGTGAAAACCTTGAATTTCCGGCGGGAATAGCCAAATATCCGAGTTCACCCAGGAATTCGAGAGGAAACCAAATGTCCTCGGACCAAGACCAACCGTTTGGCCGCGTTGACGCCATCCGCCGCGCCGGCATTGATGAGGGCCTGCGCGCCTACATGCTCGGCGTTTACAACTACATGGCCGCAGGATTGGCCGTCAGCGGCATCATCGCCTATTTCGTTTCGTCGTCGCCCGCAATGCTCAGCGCGATTTACGGTAACACGGCGCTGACCTGGATCGTGATGCTGGCGCCCTTGGCATTCATCCTGGCCCTGAGCTTTGGCATTCAAAAAATGAAGGCATCGACGGTACAAGCTTTGTACTGGGCCTTTGCCATAACCATGGGAATTTCGCTGTCGTCGATTTTCGTGGTGTACACGTCGGCAAGCATCGCCCGGGTGTTCTTCATCACCGCCGCCACGTTTGGCGCCATGAGCCTGTACGGCTACACCACTAAAAGGGATCTGACCGGTTGGGGATCGTTCCTTTTCATGGGATTGATCGGCATCATCATCGCTTCGGTAGTCAACTTTTTCTTGGCCTCGGCCGCGATGGACTTCGCGATCTCAGTGATCGGCGTTCTTATTTTCGTGGGACTGACCGCCTATGACACCCAGAAAATCCGCAACGAATATTCCGAGTTCGATTCCAGCGAGGTGGCCACCAAAAAGTCGGTGTTCGGGGCGTTGCGACTGTATCTGGATTTCATCAACCTGATGCTGATGTTGTTGCGCCTGTTTGGCCAACGGCGGTAAGAAAAGCCCGGCGATGCTGGGCTTTCCTAAGGCTGAATCGTCATCTATGATTCAACCCTAATGTTGGAAAACCCACGATTTATTGGGCGCGGGATATACTCGGTCGCCGACGCAGCGCGGCTGACAAAGGTATCACGCGGGCGCGTCTCTAGGTGGTTGCGCGGGTACACTTACCGATCTGGCGAGGATTTTAGAGAATCCGGACCAGTCTGGAGAAGCGACTTGCCCCCTGTGGACGGACAACTTGCTCTCAGTTTTCTGGATTTGATCGAGGTGCGATTTGTCGACGCTTTTCTGGAAAATGGCGTGCCTTGGAAAACGATCCGATCAGCGGCGATTAATGCAATGGAATATTTCGGACAAGGCCATCCACTCTCGAACAAAAGGTTCAAGCTTGCCTATCCGGTTTAGACCCACACCCACTAGGGCTAGAATGGGCGCAAACCGGATATAGGGGAGCGCGCCATGGATGTTCTCG
>JAKZSO010000168.1:0-7996 GCA_047517625.1 Alphaproteobacteria bacterium | reverse complement strand
CGGCGTGACCTTGAAGCCCTCGTTGGCATCCGCCGCAACGATCACCGGCACCCCGCCAGCCAGCAGAACGATGTCCGGATACGACACCCAATAGGGGGCGGGGATCACCACCTCGTCGCCGGGGTTCATGGTGGCCAAGATGGCGTTGAACAGCACTTGTTTGCCGCCACAGCCAACAGAAATTTCATCCAGGCCATAGTCCAGGCCGTTCTCCCGGCTAAATTTCTCGGCGATGGCCTCGCGCAAGACGACGGTGCCGTTGATCGGCGTGTATTTGGTTTCGCCGCGGCCGATGGCTTCAATGGCCGCCTGCTTGATGTGGTCCGGGGTATCGAAATCCGGCTCCCCCGCGCCCAGGCCGATGACGTCCCTGCCCGCGGCCTTGAGCTCCGCCGCCTTGGTGGTCACGGCGATAGTGGGGGACGGTTTGATGCGGCTTAGGCTGTCGGCAAGAAAAGACATGATTTCAATTTTCCAGGCATTATTCGAACACGGCGTCGGGCTAGGGAATATCTAGAGCACTCGTGCCTAAGATGGAACCGTTGGCCCGGATTCCCTCGCCCCTTGGCGACAGATTCAAAGGTGCGGTAGGGTTGGCGATGCACGCTTGGGGCATGGGATGGCCAACGCGTTCCGATCCGCTTGGGCCCGGACTGGCTTTGGCAGTGGGATTTGTGGTCGCCGGGTGCGGCATCGCGAGGAACTTCGATGTTGGCGCGGCCCAGACCCCGGCAGCCAATCCATTGACTGAAATTGAGATGACGGTGCCGCCGACGGCCGTGGATTGGTCCAGCCACACTCCGGCGAAAATCCTGATGGCGGACTTCACCCTGACCGCCCCGCCCACCGTATTCGTGGTGGGTCAAACCTACCGTCTCGAAATTCGCAATCTCATCCCCTTGGGCCGGACTTTCGTGGCCCCGGGATTTTTTGGCGCCATTGAGGTCCGGCAATTTGTCATCGCATCGGGCAAATCCCGATTGGAGCCGGTGGGATTCGCGGCCGAAGCCATGGAAGCCTTGGCGTTCGAAGCCACAAAGATCATCGCTGAAATGATCCCGCCGGGGTTCGAAACCCCGGTCGAGGAGCCCCCCAATCCGTTTGCACTGACCCCCGCCGACCCCGACCTGGCGGCGGCTGGACCACTGCCCGACGATCCCTTTGCACTGGCCGGGGCGGCCCCAGGCGACGCGCTCCCTGAAAATCCGCTCGCCTTGGCCGGGGAAGTTCCGGCCGACGCACTCCCCGAGAATCCGTTCGCCTTGGCCGGGGAAGTCCCGGCCGACGCACTCCCCGACGATGCCTTTGCCCTGGGCGGGGCCGTGGAAGAACCGCCCGCCGAGGTGGTCGTCTTGGAACCGGTCGATCCCGCCGACCTCGCGGTTAATCCGTTCGCGCTTGGCGGCGACGGCCCAGCACCCCAAGAGGATGTGGCGCCCAGGCCAGCGCCAGCCGCCGATGAGCCGCCCCTCGCCGTACCGGACGGCGACCCCGCGGAATTTGGCGAGGGTCTGGCGGCGGCTCGGGTTGAGGCCGCCGAAGTCGCGCTTCGCGACCAGGCGCTGAGGGAACAGCAGCAGAAAGAAGAAGAACTGCGGCTTGAGGCAGCCAGGGAGGAAGCGGCTAGGCAGGCGATGGCGGAGAACGTCAATGTCCCCGAGGAACCCGCCCCCGCTCCCGCGCCTCAGCCGGAGCCCGCACCCGAGCCGGCAATTGAGCCAGCAATAGAGCCGGATGTTGAACCCGTGATTGACCCCGTGATCGGGGCCGTGGTCGAAGCCGACTTGGCCCCGGATCTTGGCCCGGCGCCGCCCCCAGAACCCGCGCCGGCGCCGATCATCGTGTTAGATGACGCCGCCGAATTGGCGTTGCTCACCAATTGGACGGCCCAGGCGCCCAGATTCGCCGCCCCGGACGGCTTGGAATTGCCCGCCAACAGCAGCGTGTTCTTGACCTTTATGCCGCTAAAATCTGGCACTTTCGAGATCGGCGACGGCTCGCGCTTTGCTGGGCTGGCGGCGACGGGAACGATCACGGTGGTGGCCGCGGTTGGCGGCGGAGAACGGTTGTCGGAAGCAGCCCGCCCCGCGGCCAACCTGGCGATGTTCATGGCCGAAGTGTTGGAGGGTCCGGCGCTGTCGGTCGCCGAGCCCATCCCTCCAGAATTAGGCGATGTCGACCCATTGATCCAACCACCGCCGACCCCAAATGTTGAGTTGGAAGCGCCCGCCCCGGCACCGGTTGCGCCGACGCCGACCCCGCCACCTGACCCACCGGCCGCACTTGACCCGGCGCCGACTCCCAACGACCCTGGCCTCCCCGACGATATTTGACCTGGCGATTTCGATGAAAACCTCCACATCCGAAGAAGCGGTGTTCACGCCGATCCGCCACGACGATGTCCACGCGGACAAAGACCGTGGCGGCATCCCGTTTCGCCTGGAGTCCGATTTCATCCCCACTGGCGATCAGCCCCAAGCGATCAAGGAGTTGGTGGAGGGGGTCAATAACGGCGAGTCCGAACAGGTTCTGCTTGGCGTCACCGGGTCCGGCAAGACCTTCACCATGGCCAATGTCATCGCCCAGACCGGACGCCCGGCGCTGATTCTAGCCCCCAACAAGACCCTGGCCGCCCAGCTGTACGGGGAATTGCGCGACTTTTTCCCGGACAACGCGGTGGAATATTTTGTTTCCTATTACGACTATTACCAGCCCGAAGCCTATGTGCCGCGCACCGACACGTTTGTGGAAAAAGACGCCGCCATCAACGAGCAGATCGACCGCATGCGGCACTCCGCCACGCGGGCACTGTTGGAGCGGGACGACGTGATCATTGTCGCCAGCGTGTCCTGCATTTACGGCATCGGCTCCATCGAGATCTACCAAGAAATGACGGTGCCCCTGAAACCGGGGGACACCATCGACCAGCGCCTGTTGCTGCGCCAATTGGTGGAACTGCAATACCGCCGCAACGACACAGCGTTTGGCCGCGGCACCTTTCGGGTGCGCGGGGATTCGGTCGAAGTTTTCCCGGCGCATTTGGAGGACCGGGCGTGGCGCCTGTCGCTGTTCGGCGATCAGTTGGATTCGCTGACGGAATTCGACCCGCTGACCGGCGAAAAAACAAGCGAGCTCGACTTCATCCGTATCTACGCGAATTCCCACTACGTCACGCCGAAACCGACCCTGAAGCAAGCCGTGGTGGAAATCCGCAACGAGCTGGAAACCCGCTTGGCATATTTCAACGCTCAGCAAAAACCCTTGGAGGCCGAGCGTCTGGAACAGCGCACCAATTTCGATATGGAGATGATAGAGGCCACCGGTTCTTGCTCCGGGATCGAAAACTATTCCCGCTATCTCACAGGCCGGGCGCCGGGTCAGCCGCCACCGACATTGTTCGAATTTTTGCCCAGCAACGCGTTGATCTTCGTCGACGAAAGCCACGTGGCGGTGGGCCAGCTGAGAGGCATGGCCCGGGGGGACTTGGCGCGAAAATCGACCCTGGCCGAATTCGGATTTCGCCTGCCCAGTTGCGTCGATAACCGGCCCTTGATGTTCGAGGAATGGCAGGCCATACGCCCGCAAACCGTGTTTGTGTCAGCCACGCCAGGCGATTGGGAACTGGATCAAACCAGCGGCGTATTCGTGGAGCAAATCATCCGCCCCACCGGGCTGATTGACCCCGTATGCATTGTCCGCCCAGTGGATACCCAAGTCGATGACTTGATGGCGGAATGCCGGACCGCCGCCGAAAAAGGCGAACGGGTTTTGGTGACGACGCTGACCAAGCGCATGGCCGAAGACTTGACCGAATACCTGCACGAAAATGGAGTCCGGGTGCGCTATTTACATTCCGACATCGACACCTTGGAGCGCATCGAGATTATTCGGGATTTGCGCCTCGGCGCCTTTGATGTGCTGGTGGGGATCAACTTGTTGCGGGAGGGCTTGGATATTCCCGAATGTGCCCTGGTGGCGATTTTGGATGCGGACAAGGAAGGTTTTTTGCGGTCGCGCACGTCGCTGGTTCAGACCATCGGCCGGGCCGCTCGCAACATCGATGGCCGGGTACTGCTGTACGCCGACAAAATGACCGACAGCCTGACCGCGGCCATCGAAGAAACCAACCGGCGGCGTAAAATCCAGCAGGCATACAATGCTGAAAACGGCATCACCCCCGAATCCATTCGCAAACATATCGGCGACATTATCCAAAGCGTGGCTGAAGCCGATTACGTCACGGTCGGTACCGGCGACGGCGATGTCGGTCATTTGGTGGGCAACAATCTGAAGGCCCATTTGGAGGACATGAACAAGCGCATGCGCACCGCCGCCGGAGAATTGGAATTCGAGGAAGCCGCGCGCCTGCGCGACGAAATCCGCAGGCTCGAAGCTACCGACTTGGGGCTAGGCGCGCTGCGCGGCGGCACGACCGCCAAAGACCGACCGCGATCCAGCGCCGGCCGCCCCGGTACCCGGCAACTGCGCGGCAAATCCGCCCGCCCCACGCGGTTCTAATCCGATGGCTCAGCGGCGTTGGAAAGGGCCCGCGCTCGGCGTCGCAGGCTTTCTATTCATGCTTTTGGGCACGGGCTACTTCGCCGTTTCCGGCATGGTGGTGACGCTGAGCCTCGACCCCGGCGAACGTACCGTTATTGGCGAGCCACCAGAGGGTTATACCGTCACCGACCAACGCATGATCAGCACGGACGGGGTCGACCTGGCCGTCTGGTTGGTCACCGGTCCCGCCACATCGGGGGACCGGGCAATTATTCTGGTCCATGGCATTGGCGACCAAGCCTGGAACGACACCAATCGGTCCTTGGCCGCGGCCTATGTTGACGCGGGGTTCACGGTCTTGGCGCTGGATTTGCGGGGCCACGGGATTTCCGGAGGCCGGGTGCTGAGTTTGGGCTGGCATGAACGCAACGACATTCGCGCCGCCGTCGATTTACTGCTGGCCGAGGGCTTCGCGCCCGGGCGCATCGGCATCCACGGCACTTCGTACGGAGCCGCCACCGCATTATTGGCCGCCGCCGCAATCCCCGAGATCGGCGCCGTGGTCGCCGACAGCTCGTGGGCCGATATGCGCGACATCATGGATGTGGAAATCGACGACCGCACCGGCCTTCCCGCTGGGCTTGCCCGGCTGTTGCGCCCCGGCATCTCCCTGACCGGGCGGATCGTTTTCGATCTGGACTTCGATGAAATCCCGCCCTTGGTGGCGATCCCGGCAGTCGCCCCGCGGCCAATTTTTTTTATCCATGGCGAAGCCGACGGCCGTATTCCCGTTGAAGACAGCGAGGCGTTGTTTGACGCCAGCTTGGCAGCGACCAACGAATTGTGGGTCCTGCCCGGTATGGCCCACACCGAGGGCATCTGGCTCGAAGACGGGGACCAAATGCCGTCGCCCTTCCGGGCCGAATTCCTCGCCCGGGTCACCAACTTCTTCGACCGCACTTTGCCCTGACCCGATCGTGGTTTTCTGAATGACGAGGTTCTAATGTTCCGGATCCGACGCCGAATGCCCCCATCGGAATGGGACCAAGACCCAAAAATCGATCCCAGTCCCCAAGAACTTGGATTCCCGCCGACGGAGCCCCAAAACGTCGGGCCGGTTTTTCGTGCGCCCGACCGAGCCTGGAATCCGGGTTTTGTGGCCGGCCTGTTCTTGATTCTGGGAACAGCGTATTTGGCTGTTGCTGCGTTGCTTACGACCGCCACCATTTATCCTGGCCAACGGAATACTGGGCCAGTTCCTCCTTCCTCGTTAGGAGCCGAACACCTTGTCGTGTGGAACGCCGACAGTGTCTTGGCTTTTTCCGCGTGGACTGTCCCCGGGGTTGGCGACAAAGCCACCGGGCGGGCCATCGTGTTGGTCCACGAGCTTGGCGACGATGTATGGAACGACACGAACCAGGTGCTGGCCCGGGCCTATGCGGACGCGGGCTTTACCGTTTTTGCGATACAACTGCGGGCCCACGGCATTTCCGACGGCGAATGGCTGGGCCTGGGCTGGCACGAACGCGAAGACATCCGAGCCGCGGTGGATTTCCTTCTCGGCGAGGGCTTTTTGCCCGGCCGCATTGGCATTCATGGCACGCGTACGGGGCTGCCACCGCTCTGTTGGCGGCGGCAGCCATCCCTGAGATCGGCGCCGTGGTGGCCGACAGCGCCTTTGCCGACATACGCAACGTGATGGTTGCCGAGCTGGAGGAAAAAACCGACGTTCCGGCAGCCGCTCTCCGGCTGTTCGGGCCCGGAATTACCTTTATCGCCCAGCTAGTGTTCGACCTCAATCTCAGCGAAATTCCGCCCCTGACGGCGGTGCCCGCGATCGCGCCCCGGCCCATCTTGTTCATCCATGGCGAAGACGATACACGGGTTCCGGTGGAACAAACCCGGGCGCTGTTCCACGCCGATTTGAGCACGACCAACGATCTGTGGGTGCTGCCCGGCGCCGGTACCTGGCCCCCGGCTTGGCCGATATGCGTATGCATCTCAACGGTGATCCCAGCCCGGATTTCATGCGAATGTTTCTGGCCGAGGGGGTCACCACCCTGCGCAACCTGAACACGCCGCCGGGGCACTTGTACTTGGCGGAAGAAGTTCTTCAAGGTGAGCGGATCGGTCCGACGATATACACCAGTGGCCCCCAGATCCTCGGGCTGCCGGAAATCACTTTCGAATTGGCGTTTTGGGCCGCAATCGTCGTCGGTCTGCTTGTGGCTGGCCTGTTGCTGTGGATCGCGCTGTGGGTGTCGCGGCGTTGCGCGGGGATGCCAAGCGCGCGCGGCGGCTGCGCAGGCGTCTGCTGCCAGGCGCCGCGGTTCTGGTTGCGCTTGGGGTTATCACGATCTGGATGGACTTGATCCCGATGAACCCGTTTTTTTCGCCATTTTTCCCAGAGTCCTATGTTGCGAACACCCCTGAGCGCGCCCGCGCCGAAGTACGGCGCCAAGCCGGGGCCGGATACGATTTGATCAAAGTCTACGACTGGCTGACCGAGGAAGAATACTTGGCCGTACTCGATGAGGCAGGGCGCCAAGACATCTATGTCATCGGACACCACCTCGACACCCTTTCAGTCGCCGTGTCCACCGGCGGCGGACTCCGGGAGTTTGCGCATGTGGATGAGTTTCTGGCCCCCCACATGATCGGGAGAGCAAGTCCTAATACTGGGTTCAGCGAGGTTCGCATCGACCTCGAAATGATCCCCGAATCCGTAGCGGCAACCGCTGCGAACGATGTCTTCGTGGTCTCGAACATGGTCACGGACGAGACGGTGTACCTGTACCTGGAAGCTGGGCCGGGGTATTTCGACCGGCCGGAATACGCCAACGTGCGGCCGCAGACCAAGGAAGCTTGGCTTGGCGGCCGGGTAGAAAGATGGCAGGGCCAGCAGGAGTGGCGCCGCAACACCCTGCAGCCCTTCCTGGTTCAGATGATCCAGGGGCTCCACGCCGCGGGCGTGCCCTTGTTGACCGGCACCGACGTCAGCGTCGGCGGCATGGTGCCGAGGCACATCCACCGGGAGCTGGAACTGTTGGTCGAGGCGGGTCTCTCACCGTTCGAAGCGCTGGTCGCGGGCACGAAGAACGCGGGCCTGAGTGTTCAGCGCATGGGCTCCCCAGACGTCTTCGGCGAACTAGCGACCGGGCACCGCGCTGACCTTATCCTGCTGGAATCCAACCCCCTCGAGAACATCAGCGCCACCCGTCAGCGGGCG
This sequence comes from Alphaproteobacteria bacterium, assembly GCA_047517625.1. Lineage (GTDB taxonomy): Bacteria > Pseudomonadota > Alphaproteobacteria > UBA2966 > CAIVPW01 > JABHVE01. The sequence goes on along the minus strand of JAKZSO010000168.1, from coordinate 267 downwards.
GGGGTGATGACACGGGGCAAATGGTACACCCAGGCCGAATTGGATGCTCTGGTGGCAGAGCTGGTGGCGACGTACTAGGCCGCCCCGGCGGGAAGGTCAGAACAGCATCCGCAATAATGCGAAGGCGCCGATGGCGGCCAAGCCATAGACGATTGTTTGCTCGATGCTCTTGCGCCTGCGCACCGCCTCGATTTGATTGCCGATGTTGAGCGCGGCGCCGGGACCGTGGGCTCGGACCCACTGGAACGCCGCGCCACGGTTCCCCAC
>JAKZSO010000167.1:0-8092 GCA_047517625.1 Alphaproteobacteria bacterium | reverse complement strand
GTGGTGGCCCTTTATGGCGCTGTGCCGGAACGCACGCTGCTGGCGGTGGCCCAGCGCCTGAAGGACGAATTCGAGACCTTGCCGACAGTGTTGGAAGCCGGGATTTCCGGCGACCGGGAAGAGCTGGTGGAAATCATCGTCAGCCCCAGTCTGATGGAAAGCTACAACGTCTCGCCCCTGCAGGTGGTTCAGACAGTGACCCAAAATAACCGGCTGATCGCCGCCGGGGCTCTTGAAGACGAGCGCGGCCGCTTGGCCGTCACGGTCCCCGGCCTGATTAGAACCGCCGACGAACTGTTTGGCCTGCCGGTCATTGTCCGCGGCGATACGGTGGTGACTTTGGGCGATGTGACCGAAGTCCGGCGCACGTTCAAGGACCGCCGCAACTATGCCCGGTTCAATGGCCAACCCGCCATCATGATCGACATCACCAAGAAGCTGGGTGAAAACGTCATCCACACGGTTGCCGGGGTGCGGGCAATTGTTGATGGCGCCATCGCTGCCGATTTGCTGCCGCCTGGGGTCCGGGTCGAGCTGATCCAGGATCAGTCGGAAGAAATTGAGACCATGGTCGCCGACTTGCAAAACAGCGTAATCATCGCCGTCGTGCTGGTAATGATCGTAATCATCGGAGCGCTGGGCGTGCGCACCGCCGGGCTGGTGGGGATTGCAATTCCGGGCTCGTTCCTCACAGGAATTCTGATTCTTCAATCCCTGGGCCTGACCCTCAATTTTGTTGTTCTTTTCTCGCTCATCCTATCAGTGGGACTGGTCATTGATGGGGCCATCGTCATCACCGAATTCGCCGACCGCAAGATGGCCGAAGGCGTCGCCAAGCTCGAGGCCTATGGGGCCGCCGCCCGGCGCATGGCCTGGCCGATTATCGCATCCAACGCCACCACGCTGGCGGCGTTCCTGCCGCTGCTGTTTTGGCCGGGAATTGTCGGCGAGTTCATGAAATTCCTGCCCATCACCATGATCGCCACGCTGATTGGCTCCCTGGCCATGGCGCTGATTTTCATCCCCACGTTGGGGTCACGCCTGGGCCGGCCGGGCTCGGCCGCCCCCCGGGTTCTCAAGGCGCTGGCGGCGGCCGAGAGCGGCGAACTGGATGAACTGCGGGGAATCACGCGCACCTACGTCGGCATGCTGCGGGTGCTGGTAAGGTTCCCGGTGTTTGTCGTGCTGGGCGCCGTGGCCATGCTGGTCGGCGCCGTCTGGCTGTACGGCGCAAAAGGCAACGGCTTGGAGTTCTTCCCCGACGGAGAGCCCGCAAGCGCCGTGGTTTATGTACACGCCCGGGGCAATCTCTCGGTCGTCGAAAAGGACCTTCTTTTGGCCGAGGTCGAGCGTGAGGTTCTGCAGGTCGCCGGGATCAAATCCGTTTCGGCCCGCTCAGGTGTTTCTGGCGACGGCGCCGCTGGCTCCGAGGACGTGATCGGCCGTATCAGCGTGGGCTTCCTGGAGTGGGACGAGCGCCGGCCGGCCCGGGAAATCCTGGCTGAAATTACCGAACGGACCAGGGGAATCGCCGGCATATCCGTCGATTTCCAGGAGGCGAGCGACGGCCCAACCACCGGGCGGCCGGTTCAGATCGAGATCTCGGCAATCGACCCCGCCATTATCGAACCGGCGCTGGAGCTTTTATTGGCCCAAATGAATTCCATGGATGGGTTGACGGAGGTGGACGACAGCCGGCCCATTCCCGGCATCGAATGGCAGTTGATAGTCGACCGCACCCAGGCGGGAATTTACGGCGCCGACGTCGCCACCGTCGGCAACATGGTCAAGCTCGTGACGACTGGAATTACCGTCAGTTCATACCGCCCCGACGACGCTGCCGAGGAATTGGATATCGTGGTCCGGTATCCCGCCACCGACCGCAACATCGATCAGCTGGATCAGCTTCGCATCATGACCCCCAGGGGCATGGTTCCGGTCAGCAATTTTGTCACCCGGACCCCGGTGTCAAAAATCGGCAACGTGGTGCGGGTCGACGGCCGCCGTGTCATCAGCGTGGGTGCCGATGTGGCCGAGGGTGTGCTGGCGGATACGATGGTCAGCGAACTCCGCGCATGGCTGGCCACCGGGCCCATCGACCCGGATGTCCTGGTGACTTTCCGGGGCGAGGACGCCGATCTCCAGGAGGCCCAGGCGTTCCTGTTCCAAGCGTTCCTGGTAACGCTGTTCATCATGGCCATCATCCTGGTGACGCAATTCAACAGCTTCTACCAGTCTTTCATTATTCTGTCGGCGATCATCCTCTCCACGACCGGCGTGTTTCTCGGGCTTCTAGTCGCCGACATGCCGTTTGGCGTGATCTTGTCGGGGATCGGCGTGATCACCTTGGCGGGGGTCGTGGTCAACAACAACATCGTGCTGATCGACACCTACAACCACATGAAGACCCGGTTCCCGCCCATGGAAGCCATCGTCCGCACCGGCGCCCAAAGGCTGCGCCCTGTGTTCCTGACAGCGACGGTCACGATCCTGGCCCTGACGCCCATGGTGTTCGGCTTCAACGTCGATCTGATTTCCCGTGAGGTCGCGATCGGCGCGCCGTCCAACGCATTTTGGCAGCAGCTCGCCATCGCCGTGGTCAGTGGCCTGATCGTTGCCGCACCATTTACGTTAATCGTCACACCGTGCCTGCTGGCGATCGGCGTCAAGGTTTCCAACCTGCGCATGCCCGGTCGCAAGCGCAAGCCAATCGAACCCGATGCCGACCTGGTGACAGGCGGTGGGTTGGTGGCGGCGCGTGTCGGTGCGGCGGCTGGCGATGGCGCCCCGGCCGGCGAAGCGGCCCCCGCCGAATAACGCTTATCTTCGGTCGTCAGTTTCTGATTTGACCGATGGCGCCCCAGGGTCTTCCTCGCGGCCCCGATCCAACAGCACTCCATCCGCCGCCGCCACCGGGTTGAGTCGCGCCAGTCTGGCATAGCGCACCATCCCAATCGGGATCGTCGACATGTACGCCAGAGAAATCACGGTCAACGTCAGCCACGGGTAACTGGAAATGGCGGCAACGGCCAACGCCACCAACAACAGAACGGCGAAGACATACTCCCGCTGGATGCGAACGGTTTTGAACGACATGGTCGGCACTCGGCTGACCATCAGCGCCGCCAGAACCAACACATAGATTGCAATCAGCGGCGCCCAACGCACCAACCCGTCGCCGAATTGCAGGCTCAGGAAAACCGGCAGCAAGGCCAGCCCTGCGGCGCCAGGAGCCGGTGCACCTTCAAAAAATCCCGCCGCCCATGGTTCGACCGTTGGATTGGGGCGGCCGGTGTTAAATCGGGCCAAGCGCAACGCACAGCACACCGCGTATCCCAACACCACGATCCATCCGACGCCGCCCAGGTCTGACAGGGTCCATTGGTACAGCAGAACAACCGGGGCAACGCCAAAGCTGACAAAATCCGCGAGGGAATCTAATTCCGCCCCGAACCGCGTGGTGCTGTTAAGGGCCCGAGCCAAGCGTCCGTCCAGGCCGTCCAGGACACCGGCCAGAACGATCGCCGCCGCGGCCAATGCCCATTCCCCGGCCAAGCCAAAGCGGATCGATGTCAGGCCGGCGCACAGGGCGATGACGGTCATCATGTTGGGGATCATGCTGGTCAGGGACAATGATCGCAGGCGCCGGCGGCGGGGGTGCAACATCAGGTGGCCTCAGCCTTTGGGACCGATTTTGGTTTGGCGGCAACCTTGCCGCCCGATTTTGGTTTGGCGGCACCCTTGCCGCCCCGGGCCATGACGGTCTCGCCCGCGATCATCGTTTGGCCCAATTGCACCGCTGGCGCCATGTCGGCGGGCAGGAATACGTCCAGGCGGCTGCCGAAACGAATGAGACCCAGGAGCTGGCCCGTGGCCACCGCATCGCCGATCGCGACTTCACAGACAATGCGTCTGGCCACCAACCCGGCAATTTGGACGACGACCAGATCGCCGCCCCAATCGGTTTGGATCAGAATCGCGTTGCGTTCGTTGTCGACACTGGCTTTGTCCAAGGTGGCGTTCAGAAACAACCCGGGCCGGTATTGAATGTCGCGAACCACACCCGCCGCCGGGATCCGGTTCACATGGACATTGAAAACGTTCATGAAAACGCTGATCCGCGTCAGTGGCTCCGGCCCCAAGCCAAGTTCCGACGGCGGCACCTGGGCGCTGATGGATTGGACCCGGCCGTCTGCAGGGCTGACCACCAGTCCATCCCCGGTTGGTGTGACCCGGTCGGGATTGCGGAAAAAATATGCGCACCAAGCGGTTAAGCCCGCGCCAATCCAGCCCAGGGGGGTCCATATCCAGAACAGGACAAGGGTGGCAAGCCCGAATCCGGCCAAAAAGGGTACTCCGGCGGGATGCAGGGGCGGCATCTCGAACGATTTAAAGTCGGGGTCGGAACCGTCCGGCGCGGCCATTATTCCGCCACGCCCCCAACGGTCTCGGCCAAGCGCGCCTCGTGCAATGCCGCCTCCTGCTGCTTCGCCCACATGGCGGCGTATTGACCGTCCTTGGCCAATAGATCGCGATGGCTGCCACGCTCGGAGATAGAGCCGGCGTCCAGGACGATGATCTCATCGGCATGGATGACCGTGGAAAGCCGGTGGGCGATGACCAACGTCGTGCGGTCGGCAGAGACTTCCCGCAACGACGACTGAATTTCCTTTTCCGTATGGGAATCCAGTGCCGAGGTGGCCTCGTCAAACAACAGAATTCTTGGGTTCTTCAACATCGTCCGCGCAATTGCCACCCGCTGTTTTTCGCCGCCGGAAAGCTTTAGGCCGCGTTCCCCGACCTTGGTGTCATAGCCATCCGGCAATTGGGCCACGAAATCGGCGATTCGCGCAAGCTTGGCCGCGGCTTCGACTTCCTCGAAGGTTGCGTCCGGGCGGCCATAATTGATGTTGTAACCGATGGTATCGTTGAACAGCACAGTGTCCTGGGGCACCACGCCAATGGCGGCGCGCACGCTTTCCTGGGTGGCCGCGCGGATATCCTGGCCGTCGATGCGGACGCCGCCCGTGTCGACATCGTAAAACCGAAACAGAATGCGGGAGATCGTCGACTTTCCCGCGCCACTGGGGCCGACAATGGCCACTGTTTTGCCCGCCGGGACCTTGAAGGAAACGTCCCGCAGAATCCCGCGGTCGACATTGTAGGCGAACGAAACGCTCTCGAACTCTATCTCGCCCCGTTCCACCACCAAAGGCCGGGCGCCCGGTTGGTCCGCTATTTCCTGTTCGACCACCAGCAAGTCGAACATGACCTCCATGTCCACCAGGGACTGTTTGATTTCCCGGTACACAAAGCCGAGAAAATTCAGCGGAATAAACAGTTGCATCAGATAGGTGTTGACGAAAACAAATTCACCGATTGTCAGCTCTCCGTTCGCCACGCCGAATGCCGCTATCATCGGCACAGCAATTAGCGCGCCGTTGATCAAAATTGCTTGGCCAATATTCAGCAGAGAAAGAGAAACTTGACTCCGCACCGCAGCTTTTTCGTATTTTGCCAGTGACGAATCGAACCGACTAGCCTCATGCTGTTCATTACCAAAATATTTGACGGTCTCGTAATTCAGAAGGCTGTCGATAGCCTTGGTGTTGGCGTCTGATTCAGCCGTGTTCATCGTACGCCGGAATTTCAGCCGCCACTCAGTCACGGCAATTGTAAAAAAAATGTATGTGGTCACAGAAAGGAACGTGATCGACGAATACCAAATTCCGAACTTGACCTGGAGAACAGCAGTCACAAAAATTACTTCAGCAATTGTCGGCAAAATGTTGAACACGCCAAAATTCAGCAGGAATTGGATGCCCCGGGTCCCCCGACCGATGACTTGGGACAGGCCGCCTGTTTGGCGTTCGACGTGAAATCTGAGCGAAAGCCCGTGGAGGTGGCGGAAGGTTGTCAGTGCAACTTTGCGGATTGCGTTTTGCTGGACTGGCCCAAACACGGCATCCCTAAACTCGCCAAATGCCGCCACGAAAAATTTTGCTACTCCGAATGCGATGACAAAGAAGATGGGAACCACGATCAATGCTACCGGCGTGACCACTTGGTCGCCGGGTTCTGTCACTCCAGTAAGCTGATCCACCGCCCACCCGTAAAAGAATGGTGCCGCCACGGTGACCCCCTTTGCAGCAAGCAGGAAGCCCAGCGTCGCCACAACCCGCACCTTCAGATCGGCGCGGTCTTTTGGCCACAGGTACGCCAGTAACCGTGTCAGCGTGTACAGTTGGTTGTTCGACGTCGATGGCGCAGAAGGATCGAACCCTTTTCGCATGGAAACCCTTATTGATGGCGCTAGTGTTGCGCGTTGATGGCGCTGATGTTGCGCGGTGAGATATAGATGGCCGTTGGCGGCTGGGAATCCACCCCACAGCGGATCCACGACCCGAACGTTTTACCGCATTTTAACGCTGGTGTGCTTTTCTTGACGCTCCGTAAACGCTTTCGAACGGAAATCATGAACAAACTTGACGGCCTTTTTACTCCCCGGGATTCGAAGCTTCCCGGGACACCCGAAAAACGGGCGGTCGACCATCCAGCCAATTTTTCGTTCATCTGGATGGACATTCACTTTCACGGATCCATTCGATTCGAGGAAAGAAAAGGCGGCCGCCCATGGTTGACGCTGTCGGGAAATTTGGGGCCCGTGCCTTTCACCGCCGAGGACGTTGGCCGCCGGCGCCGCCTGTTCGCCCTTGGCGATGCGGCGATCGGCGAAAACGCACAATTCAAGGTAAGCGCCGATGCGGATATTCTGTTCATTCATGGGGCGGAACTGCCAGAGCCGGTGACTGAAATGGCTGTCCTGGGCAAGACCGTTACGCTATTGGCCGAAGCCAAGCCGTTTCTGGAGATCGCCGCGCGGCGGTCACCCAAGCCTCGAAAATCCGAAAAGCCGAGACGTTTTCGCTAGCCCACCGGGGGCCGGAGTCGACAAACCCCCGCCGGTGCCGGAACCCGCTCGCTGCCCCTAGGGGGCCGTTGGCAGAGTGAAAACCTGCCCAGGGTAGATCAAATCCGGATCCTCAATCTGATCGGCGTTGGCCAGATAGATAATCGTAAACATCACACCCCGGCCATAGGTATTGCGGGCGATCCGCCACAAGCTGGTTCCCGGCTGGACAATCATCTCCCCCGGCGCAAGCTGAGTCTCGGTCGGGGAGGCGCGCATGAAGGGCAGGGAAATCTGCGCCACCAGCTGGCCTTCGGCATTGATCTGCTCCAGGCGCAGATCGTGGCGGCCAATATTGACCGCGGCATCCGGCGCCATTTGCCACAACCCCGCTGCATCGGCCTGGGCCAACCCGACTGGCAAGCCATCGACGAAGACCCGCACCTCGCCGCCCAATCGCGCCTTGCCTGACAGCACAAGGTTTCCCGCTTCGTCATACTGCACGGCGTCCAGAGTCAATTCGCCGACCTGGCCCGGAGGCGCTGCAAACGGCGCTTGCATCACCCGGGGCGGGGCATTGCCTGCCCGGTCTTGCAGCACCGCAACGGCGCGTTCTTGGACCTCGGCCTCCGGGCCCGGCACCAGCAACGTCACAACCTGTTCGGAGCGGATGACCCGGCCGTCCGCCAGCCGCGCTTCAATGCCTAAATCCTGGGGCCCCGGTGCCAACGGGCGGTCCGGAACCACTACCCATTCGCCAAAACCGTCCGCCCGCGTGATGGCTAGGATTTGGTTGCCGGCGCTGACGGTAATCTCGGCCAACGGCGGTCCGCGCCCCGCAATCACCGCCCGACCCTGGGGATTGACCCGAACAATATCGAACGTCGGCGGCTCAACCGCAGCCAAAACTTCCGCGGGCGCGACCGGCTGGGCTGGCGCCGCCGGTGCCGGGACGGGTGCCGCCACGGCAACTTGGGGTTCCGCCGGGGGCGCTTCGGGTGCCGGTGCCGGTGCCGGTGCCGGTGCGGCCTCAGCAACCACGGCTGGAGCCGGTTCCGCCGCGGGCGCTTCGCGTGCCGGTGTCGGTGTCGGTGCCGGTGCCGGTACGGCCTCGGCAACCACGGCTGCAGCCGGGTCCGCCGCGGGCGCTTCGCGTGCCGGTGCCGGTGCAGGTGTCGGTGC
>JAKZSO010000166.1:0-3253 GCA_047517625.1 Alphaproteobacteria bacterium | reverse complement strand
AGCCGCTTGATCAACCGGCGTTTGCGCAACCGCTCCGTCTGCCGCGCCGACGGCAAGCGCCGCTTCGATTCTGGCGGCAAAGGGCACGTCCTCGACCTCTGGCACCGCGGCAACTTCAAGCTCCGGCACGGGGTTCGCGGCGGGTACGGGCTGTTGAACAACCGCCAAATTTGGTGCGGGTTCTGGGGCTCGCTGGTTTCCCGGCGCCACCACGATCGGCCCCGCTGGGGCCGCAGCCGGCGTTTCCACGGTTTGCGCCGGCGCGGGAGGCACCCGTTCAGGCAAAATAAGGTCGGAATACCGCGAATAGCACCAGGCCCCGAAAATCACCAATGCCAAGGCAGCCGACATCCCCAGAAACCAGCCCCGGGGGACCCGGTCTTCGGCATCGGCGGTGGGGAAAATCAGGGAAATCCGTTCCCGCGAATTTTCGGTTTCGTCTTTAAAGGCTTGGATCGCCGCGCCGGAATCCATTCCCAAAAATTCTGCGTAACTGCGGACAAACCCAACTGCGTACGCCGGCGCCGGCAAATCCGCGAACCGGCCGTCTTCGATCGCCGCCAAATGTTCCTGACGAATGCGCAACGACGTGGCCACATGGGTAATGTCGAGGCCGGCTTGGCGGCGGGCAGCCGAAAACTCCGCGCCGATACCTTCGTATTCGCCCACAGCCCCCGTTTCGGGATCGTGAAAGTACAAGCGCCGTTCCCGGTCGCGGCAGTTCGGATCAAAATCTAACGGCGTTATGTTGGTCATGCCGTCCGCTCAAGGTGCCAAAAAATCTGGTGGCGCACCAATTGCGCGCGCTCCCAAAACTAACTTCATGGGATCCTGGTTAATTCTTGGTTTAAACGGGAGCTGGTAACTGATGCTCCAGCAACAAAAAAACGCCCTTCGGCCCAGCGTAGGATCCCAAATCAGCCGAATTTTAAATTTAACCAGATTTAAATTTAACCAGATTTTATGAGTGTCCGCAACGGATTGGCCGGGTTTTCCATCAATCGGGGTCAACCGTCACAATCCGAAAACTCCTTGGCCCGGGCCGGAATTCACGCAACAAGGGCCGCAGCGGCCTGATCCACCAATTCAGCGACGATCTCGGCGATGGTTTGTTCCTGGGTCACCATACCGACGCTTTGGCCCGCCATGAGTGAACCGTTCTCAACATCGCCGTCGATCACCGCGGCCCGCAATTGGCCCGCCCAAAATTTTTCAATCATCAGCTGTGCTTCGACTTGATCCAGTGCGCCAGAGCGAAATTGGCCGATCGCTTGCCGCTGGATTTCCTGAAATCTCTTGGTTCCCGAATTCGCCAGCGCCCGAACAGGGATCACCGGAAACAAGGGGTCGAGCTGGATCGACAGTACCGCATCCCGGGCGCTGGCCCGCAAAAACGCCCGCTTGAAATCGGGGTGGGCGATGGATTCCGTGGCGCAAACAAATCGGGTTCCAAGCTGACACCCCGCCGCGCCCATCTCCAAATACATCGCGATCACTTCGCCGCGACCGATGCCGCCGGCCACGAACACCGGGACCTCGGTCATATGGGGCAGGATTTCCTGGGCCAGAACACTGGTGGAAACCGGGCCGGTATGGCCCCCGGCTTCTGCCCCCTCAATGACGATTGCATCGACCCCAAAGCTCACCAAACGCTTGGCAATTGACAGCGCTGGGGCAAAGCCGACGGCCTTGGCGCCACCGTCTTTGATCCGGGCAATATGGTCGCGTTTGGGCAGCCCCCCGGCCAGCACGACGTGGCCAATACCGCGGGCCGAACAAACGTCCGTGAGCTCGGCCAGTTGCGGGTGCATCAAAATGATGTTGACCCCAAACGGCTTGTCGGTGGCGTCTTGGGTGGCTGCAATTTCGGCGTCCAATTGCTGGGGCGACATGGCGCCTGTCGCCAGCACTCCGAACCCGCCGCCATTGGAGATCGCCGCCACCAAGCCGTGGTCGGACACCCAAGTCATGGCGCCGCCCAAAATCGCGTACCGGCAGGCCAGAAAATCCCTGCCCCGGGCCCACAGTGCGGCGAGCTTGGCGTGGCCACCCAAAGGGGGCGCCAGGGCCACCCCTGCCTCAGTCGGCATCTAAACCATACGTGGTATGGAGGGTGCGCAGGGCAAGTTCCGTATATTCCTCGGCAATCAGCACACTGACTTTGATTTCCGACGTGGAAATGATCTGAATGTTGATGGCTTTGTCGGCCAGCGCCTGGAACATTCGGTGGGCGACCCCCGCATGGCTCCGCATGCCGACGCCGATCACAGAAATTTTTGCGACGCTGGGGTCTGATTCTACGCGTTCATATTTGACGTCGTTCAACGCCGTTTCGACGACCGTGACCGCGCGATCCACATCGTCCTGGCCCACGGTGAAGGTAAGATCGGTAAATTTACCGTCTTCGGACACGTTCTGGATGATCATGTCGACGTTGACGTCCGCTTCGGCCAGGGGACCGAAAATTCCCGCCGCAACGCCGGGGCGATCCGCCACCCGGACCAGCGTAATCTTGGCTTCGTCCCGGGAATAGGCGATGCCGCTTACCAGTTCGTCTTCCAAGCCATTCTCCTCTGCCGAAACCAAGGTGCCGCCGGAGCCATTGAAACTGGACCGCACATGGAGGGGAACCCCAAGCTTCATGGCTAGGGCAACCGAGCGTGTCTGCAGAACTTTCGCCCCTTGGGACGCCAGTTCGAGCATTTCTTCATAGGTAATTCTATCAAGCTTGCGGGCCTTGGCAACGAGCCGTGGGTCGGCGGTGAACACCCCATCCACATCCGTGTAAATGTCGCAACGATCGGCATTCAACGCCCCCGCCAGGGCCACCGCGGAGGTGTCCGACCCGCCCCGGCCCATAGTCGCTATGCGGCCATCGCCAAGCACGGTTTGGTACCCCGGCACCACCGCGACTTCGCCGTGGCCAAAGCCTTCCACAATTCCGGCGGTCTCGATAGACAATACCCGGGCCCGGGCAGGACCGCCGACCCCATTGATGGGAAGCTGCCAGCTCAACCACGAACGCGCCGCGATGCCGATATTCTTGAGCGCCCGGGCCACCAGACCAGCGCTGATCTGTTCCCCGGCGGCGACGACGATATCGTATTCGCCATCGTCGATATGACCGGGCAACAGGCGATCCGCGAGCGCGACCAGTTCGTCCGTGGTGTCGCCCATGGCGGACACCACCACCGCAACGTCGTTGCCGTGGTCGATTTCGGATTTTATGGTGGCGGCCGCGCGCTCGATGCGC
>JAKZSO010000165.1:0-5790 GCA_047517625.1 Alphaproteobacteria bacterium | reverse complement strand
GGATCGTTCTGAATGAACCGTCGGTGGTGGCCATTATCGACCACCGGGGCAAGAAACAAGTTCTTGCGGTGGGTGAGGAAGCCAAGCTGATGTTGGGCCGCACCCCTGACAACATCGAAGCCATCCGGCCTTTGCGCGACGGCGTGATCGCCGATTTTGAAATCGCGGAAGAAATGATCAAGCACTTCATCCGCAAGGTTCACAACCGCGGCAGTTTCGCCAGCCCCCAGGTGGTGGTCTGTGTGCCGTCGGGATCAACCGCGGTGGAACGCAGGGCCATTCAGGAATCGGCGGAAAGTGCTGGCGCGCGCAGAGTGTTCCTGATCGAAGAACCCATGGCCGCCGCCATCGGCGCCGGTCTTCCGGTGACCGAACCCACGGGCTCGCTGGTCGTCGACATCGGCGGTGGCACCACAGAAGTCGCGGTGCTGTCTCTGGGCGGCATCGTCTACGCCAAGTCGGTGCGGGTTGGCGGCGACAAAATGGACCAAGCGATCATCAGCTACATCCGCCGCAATCATAATCTGCTCATTGGCGAGTCCAGCGCCGAGCGCATAAAAAAAGAAATCGGCACCGCGGCCGCTCCCGAAGACGGCGTCGGCGAGAGCATGGAAGTCAAAGGCCGCGATTTGATGAACGGGGTGCCAAAGGAATTGCTGATCAACCAGCGCCAGATCGCCGAAAGCATGGCCGAACCGGTGGGGGCGATCATCGAAACGGTCAAAACCGCGTTGGAGCACACGGCGCCGGAACTGGCCGCCGATATTGTCGACAAGGGCATTGTGTTAACCGGTGGTGGAGCACTATTGGGGAATTTGGATGCCGTCTTGCGCGAGGCAACCGGGCTGCCGGTTTCCATCGGTGACGAACCGTTGACCTGTGTCGCGGTCGGCACCGGACGGGCGTTGGAGGAAATGAAGACCTTGCGCCACGTTCTGTACCAACAATTCTAGGACCGTGGCATACAAAACCCTAGACAGGAGCAAGCGAACACTTGAATTCATCGGGCGGCAAGGTCGGGCGGCTGGCGGCTCCTTTAAGGATCCTGTTCAACCGGTTTGCCTTTTTGCTGATGGTGGGCGCGTCGGTGGCGCTGTTGGGATTGTCTCGGGCCGGGTATAAGCCGCTCGAAAGCGCCCGGGTCCTGGTATTGGATTACGCCGCGCCGGTCCTGGATGTCGCTTCCCGGCCGATCGCCGCCGCAAACGCTTTGTTTGCCGAAATCGGCAGCCTGATCACCATCTATGCCGACAACGAACGCCTGATCTTGGAAAATGAGCGCCTGCGGGCATGGCAGGCCCAAGCTCGGCAGTTAGCCCAAGAAAATGCCGCCTTTCGCGGGCTGCTGCGGGCCCAACCGGAACCCGGCATGACCCTTGTTTCCGCACGCGTGGTTGGCGATTCAGGCGGCCCGCTCGTGCGCACGTTGATGCTGAACGCCGGCGGTCAGGACGGGGTCCGCAAAGGCGAGGCGGTGGTCAACGGCGACGGGTTGGTGGGCCGGGTGGTCGAAGCCGGGCGCCGGTCGTCCCGGGTCCTGTTGTTGACGGATTTGAACTCCCGGGTGCCGGTGGTGTTGGAACAATCAAGAATGCGCGCGGTGCTGGCGGGCGACAATTCTGACGCCCTGGGCTTGTCCTTTTTAGCCAGTCCCGAACAAATCCAGATCGGCGACCGGGTCATGACCTCGGGCCACGGCGGGATTTTCCCGGCCGGCATCCCCGTGGGTGCGGTTTCAGAAATCGACGGCGAGACTGTACGGGTCGCCCCGCTGGTGGAGTTCGGCAAGCTCGAATTTGTCCGGGTCCTGCGGTTCGAATTCCCAGCATTGGAGCCGGTGCTGGAACCTGATTTGCCCGCGGCGGTCGGGGCAGCCGGAGCGGCCGGGGGATGAAACCGGCCCGCCTGCTAAGGGTTCTGCGCACCCTGTTACCGGGCTTGGTGACCCTGCTTGCGGTACTGATTACGGTCTTGCCGCTTGGGGTTTCGTTTGCCGCGGTGGTGACGCCGTTTTTGTCGCTGATGGCGGTGTATTACTGGAGTATTTACCGCCCGGACCTGCTGCCCCCGGCGGCGGTGTTCGCCATTGGCGTGCTCCAGGACATTCTCACCGGCGGCCCGGTGGGACTGTTGGCATTGGTCCTGCTTTTGGTCCAAGCCCTGGCGGTTTCTCAGCGGCGGATTCTTCTTGGTCAGGCGTTTTCGGTGGAATGGGCCGGGCTGCTGCTGGTGGCGGCCGGGGCGGGTTTGGTGTCTTGGCTGCTGGCTTGCGTGTACTTTCTGGCGCTGGTGCCGCCGCTGCCATTCGTGGTTCAGGCTTTGATTACCGCGGCGCTTTATCCCTTGGGATCATGGCTGTTCACCCGTCTGGCCCGGTTGACCGCCGGGGCGGCGTGACATGGCCGAAGACAGCGGCCGGTACAAAATCTTCGCCCGCCGTGCGCTTTTAGTCGGGGGCGCCCAAGCCGCATTGCTCGCTGTCCTGTCCGGGCGGCTTTACTATTTGCAAGTGATCCGTTCCGACCAGTACCGTATGCTGGCGGAGGAAAACCGCATCAGTTTGCGATTGCTGGCCCCGCCTAGGGGGAAAATCCTTGATCGCGACGGGCGCATCCTCGCCACCAACCAACAGAATTATCGGGTCCTCCTGATCCCAGAGCAAACGGTGCTGGGCGATGAGGAACAGGAAGTTTCCTTGGCGCGTACGTTGGACGCGCTGTCGCTGTTGATTCCCATCAGTGACCGCCAGCGCGACCGCGTCGTCCGGGAGGTCGCCCGCAGGCGTAATTTTGTTCCGGTCACTGTCGTCGAAAATCTTACCTGGGAAGAATTCAGCCGGGTCAATGTGCGGTCGCCCGATCTGCCCGGGGTGATCCCAGATGTCGGTGAAACCCGGTTTTACCCCCAAGGCGAATCCTTGGCGCACTTGGTTGGCTACGTGGCGCCGGTGTCGGAAGAGGACGATAACACCGACCCGCTGTTGACCCTGCCAGGGTTTCGCATTGGCCGCACCGGCGTTGAGCGCATGAGCGATCTGTCGTTGCGCGGCAAGGCCGGGGCGAGCCACGTGGAGGTCAACGCCCACGGCCGGGTCATCCGTGAGCTGGAGCGCGCCGAAGGCCAGCCCGGTGCCGACGTGGTCCTGACTTTGGACGCCGAGCTCCAGCGCCTGACCACCGAGCGCCTGGGGGTTGAGAGCGCCGGGGCGATGGTCATCGATATCTGGTCGGGGGATATCCTGGCGCTGGCGTCCACCCCCGGCTTCGATCCGAACGCGTTCAATTATGGGCTGGCCCAGGACGAATGGGATCGCTTGGTCACCGACACCCGCAAGCCGTTGACCAACAAGGCGCTGAGCGGCCAATACCCGCCCGGCTCCGCCTTCAAAATGATTGTGTCGTTGGCCGCCTTGGAGAGCGGCGTAGTGAACCTCGGCCACCGGGTTTTTTGTCCCGGTGAGGTCGAGCTGGGCGACCAAACATTTCACTGCTGGAAGCGCGGGGGCCACGGCGAAATGGCGATGACGGCCGCCATCGAGCAGTCCTGCGATGTGTACTTTTATGATGTTGCTCGGCGCACCGGCATCGATAATTTGTCCGAAATGGCCAAGCGGTTCGGCCTGGGAACCGCAGTTGACCTGGGACTGGGCGTGGAGCGCCCGGGCCTGGTGCCTTCCCGGGAGTGGAAATTGGCGCGGACCGGCGAACGCTGGCAGGTGGGCGAAACCCTGATCACCGGCATCGGCCAGGGCTTTGTTCTGGCAACACCGGCACAGTTGGCGGTCATGACCGCGCAAATCGCCAATGGCGGTCTGCGGGTGACACCGCGGTTGATAAAACCCGCCCCGGACCCGGATAAAGAACGCGTCGATGGCGGCGTGGATGTGGAACCCGGCCAGGATCCGCGGTCCCTGGGCATTTCGGCCAGCGCCATGGCGGTGGTTCACGGTGGCATGGAGGCGGTGGTCAATAACCCCCGGGGCACGGCGTTCCGATCTCGGATCACCCAGCGCGGGTTTGAGATGGCGGGCAAAACCGGGACGTCCCAGGTCCGGCGCATCACCGAGGCCGACCGCGCCGCCGCCCGCGGCCTCAACGAGACACCTTGGGCCGAGCGCGATCACGCGGTTTTCGTGGGTTATGCGCCCGTTTCCGCGCCGCGCTACGCGGTATCGGTGGTGGTCGAGCATGGCGGAGGTGGGGCGTCCATGGCGGCGCCGATCGCCCACGATATCTTGCTTGCGACTCAGCGCCTGGGGGCTGCCCGGGCAAGCCGCCAGGCCGCCGCCGCGCCAACGCCGGAACGGGAAGGTTAGGCGTGGTCGAAACGGGATTGCGCCTGGCCAAACCCGAGCTGACCTTTGGCAAAAAGGTTGCCGGAGTTAACTGGGGGTTCGTCTTGCTCATCCTGGTGACGGCGGGCTTGGGGCTGGCGGTTCTTTACTCCGTCGCGGACGGGGCCGTCGACACGTGGGTTCGGCGTCAGGCCATCCGGTTTGGAATCGGATTTGGCCTGATGCTCATCATTGCGCTGATCGATATCCGGATCCTTTTGCGGCTGGCATATGTGGGTTATTTCGGCGCATTAGGGCTGCTGATCGCGGTGGAGTTGGTGGGCACCACAGTGATGGGGGCGCAGCGTTGGCTAGAGGTGGTGAACCTGACGCTGCAGCCATCGGAGCTAATGAAGGTCGCGTTGGTGTTGGCTCTGGCCCGGTATTTTCATGAACGGTCTATCGAAGACATCTACAAGTTGCGATGGCTCATCTTCCCCGCGGCCATGGTCGCGGCGCCCGCGATGTTGGTTTTTCGCCAACCGGATTTGGGCACGGCCTTGCTCCTGATCCTGGGCGGCGGGGCCATGTTCGTGTTGGCCGGGGTGCGCCTGCGGGTGTTCGCCTTGGTGGCGGTAGCGGTCATCGGCGCTGTCCCGTTTGCCTGGCGGTCTTTGCACGGGTATCAGCGCGACCGCATCCTGACTTTCCTGGATCCCGAACGCGATCCTCTGGGGGCCGGCTACCACATTATCCAGTCAAAAATCGCGCTAGGCGCCGGTGGCTTGTTTGGCCGCGGCTTTCGCGAGGGAACCCAGAGCCAGCTGAGCTTCTTACCGGAATCCCAGACCGATTTTATTTTCACGACCTTGGCGGAAGAATTCGGGCTGGTGGGGGCGTTGGGCCTGTTGGGTCTTTACACCTTGATGCTCGCTTTTTCGGTGGTCATCGCCCTGCGCTCGCGCAACCATTTTGGCCGCTTGCTGGCGGCGGGAATTGGCGCCACGCTGTTCTTTTACGTCTTCATCAACATTGGCATGGTCACCGGGCTGTTGCCCGTGGTCGGCGTCCCGTTGCCTTTGGTGTCGTTCGGCGGCACCGCCATGGTGACTTTGCTGGCGGGATTTGGCCTGCTGCTAAGCGTCCATATTCACCGGGACGTCCAGATCCCGCGGCGGCGCGGCGGCACCATCAGCTGAGCGCGGGGCCGCGCCGCGGTTGCGCCGCGCCCGGCGCCCATTGCCGCTTCCACACTCCGCCTCAGCCCTGGTATACAGCCCCCGTGGGGCGCGTAGCTCAGTTGGCAGAGCAGCTGACTCTTAATCAGCGGGTCTGGGGTTCGAGTCCCCGCGCGCCCACCAACCTTTTCAAAGGCTTAGGCCACAACGGCCTAAGCCTTTTCTTTGGGGATTACAAAGAAGGGTTGACATTATCAGGCTGACTCCCTATATTCAGAGTGTCGGAAGGGAGAGTGGAAATGGCGAAAAAAGCACCCGGAAAAGCCCATCGCGAAGGAC
>JAKZSO010000164.1:0-3807 GCA_047517625.1 Alphaproteobacteria bacterium | reverse complement strand
GTTCTCAAAATTGTCGGTCATGTTCCGGTCCTCCTTGGACACTTCGATTAAGCCAATTCTGTGTCCAAGGAAATCGGGTCCGACTCACAAACACTTCGTTGGCCTGGACCGGGTGCATCAACGAAATCCCGGCCACAGTATCCAACCCGTCGGAAATTGCGCGGCCTGGGCATTAGCGTCGGCGGCATTGTCCAGAAGGCGCGGAGCCCAGCGACCTCCCGGTTGATCAAAACAGCGCATTTAGGCTTACAATCAATCTCAGGACCGCCCGCGAATTGGGCATTGAGTTCCCACCGATCATCCTCACCCTCGTAAGTGTGGTGATCGAATGATGGGGTGAATGCCCCCCTTGGCTGTCACTCTGAATTGATGGGACTGCTTTAACGATTAACGATGGCGAACAGGGAGGATCATTTAATGGAAATGCTTGGAGTAGTTGGAGTCGTTTTTGGGATTATTGCGTGGGGTCTTGTAGGCAGCCTGAGAAAAGATTTTGAGGCATTGAAAAAGACCTTAGAGGACTCTGGCGTCCTCAACGCACAATCAGCACCCGAGGGAAAATAAATTCCGCTCCGCGGCGGATCGCGCAAAAAATCTTGGGGTACACCCCGGCCGGTCAGGTGCATGATCGCCAACCGCCATTGGCCAGGGGCGTCCGGCGTTCGCCGCTCCAGCCAAAACCATCACTAGGCCCAAAACCGCGGCTTCACAGCGGTCATCGGATCAATCGGCCAATTCCTGTGCAGCGGCGACCAGGGCATCTGCCGCCTCCGGTGTGGTTTCGAAAGACGCCACCAGGCGCAAGATCGTGGAGCCAGCGGCATCTAAGGGCGAACGATGAAATTGAAAACCCTGGGCTTCCAGTTCATCGGCCATCGCTCCGGGCACCGCCACAAACACTTCGTTGGCCTGCACCGGGTGCATCAACGAAATCCCCGCCACAGTATCCAACCCGTCGGAAATTCGCGCGGACTGGACGTTGGCGTGGGCGGCATTCTTCAGCCACAGATCGTCGGTGAGGTACGCCGCAAGTTGGGCGGAAACAAACCGCATTTTCGAAAACAAGTGGCCGCCGCGCTTGCGGCGAAAGGCGAAATCAGCTGCCCGGCTGGAATCGAAAAACACCACCGCCTCCGCCGCCATGGCGCCATTTTTGGTGGCGCCGAACGACAGCACGTCCACTCCCGCCCGCCACGTCAAGTCCGCGGGCGACGCCCCTAGACCGACCACCGCATTGGCGAACCGGGCGCCATCCATGTGAACACCGATCCCGGCCTCCTTGGCCACGCCGGACAGGGCCATGATTTCCGCTGGCGTGTACACCGTCCCGGCCTCGGTGGCCTGGGACAATGACAGTGCCGCTGGCTGCATATTGTGGGGGCCATGAGGTGTTGCCCCGTCGATGGCCGCGCCAAGATCGGCCGGCGTTAATTTTCCGTGGTCACAATCCAGACCCACCATGCGGGCGCCGCCGGTGAACAATTCCGGTGCGCCACATTCATCCTGGATGACATGGGCATCTGCGTGGCAATACACCGCACCGTACGGAGGCGCCAGCGCCGACAGGGCCAAGGCGTTTGCCGCCGTTCCAGTGCCCACGGGAAATACCGCCACATCGTGATCGAACACATCCGCGAATCGCGCGGTCAAATCGGCTGTAGCTTGGTCATCGCCGTAGGGCGTCGCTGATCCAGAATTGGCGCGGTCCAGCGCCGCCATGATTTGCGGGGCTACCCCCGAAGTGTTGTCGCTGCGAAAATCCATGACCTAAGTCACCGAGAGTTCCAGGGGCTGGAAGGCATTGCCAACAATTTGAAATGCCGCGGTGTAGGGCGCCGGCTGCAAGGCCGTTATGACCCAGGCCAGTTCCGGCTGCCAGGCCAGCGCCAGATCGGTGGCCGATGGTGCCGCCGGACCCCGGGGGTGAGAATGATAAATCCCGATCATTTCCGTTGGCCCGCCGCGCAGCTCTCGTTGCAGCCGCAACAGCAGCCGCGGATCAACCTCAAACAATTCCGTGGGGTTCGATGCCAGATTGTCGCTGGGGTGCACCGACGTGACGGCAAATCCATCGTCGCCCGTGGTGCCTTCCAACAACCCGCAGGCTTCGTTCGGGGCAGCTGCCTGGGCCAGGCTTTCGACAGTCGCCAAATCAGCCGCCTTGAACCGGATCATGGGCCAACGACTGTGACGACGCCAATCAGCGCCCCGGTGCGCACATCGTAAATTTCGAAATGGAGAAATCCATTCAAGTCCCTGATCGCGACGGTCGCGCGGTTTCCCTCAAGCGTCACTTCCTCCACTGTGAAGCCTTCGACCTGCACCTGCCACGGCGCATCCTCGGACGGCCCAGAGGCGCCGCGAATGCGCTGGGACATGACCGTGAGGATGACCCCCATCATGACCAGGATGACCACGCCAAGAAAAATCACCAGGACTTGCAGCGCGCGGATAGTCTTAGCGGTCATGGAAACCCAAGTTGCAGTGGAAAAAAGCCCCGATGCCGCCCGATCTATCGGCCCCGTCGCCAGCGATCAGGCTGGAACGCGCTTAGACAAATGGTTGGCCGGCGCGGTTGCGGACCTGTCCCGAGAACGGCTGAAAACGCTGATTAAGCAAGGCCGTGTTCGTGCGGACGGCGAGACGATAACGGACCCATCATACCGGGTCAAACCAGGCCAAGCCTTTGTGGTCGCGGTGCCGGAACCGATCTCGCCAATCCCCGAGCCCCAAGAAATGGCCCTGGAAATAGCCTTTGAAGACGACGCCGTGATTGTGGTGAACAAGCCCGCTGGTCTGGTGGTTCACCCCGCCCCCGGCAATCCTGACCGGACGTTGGTCAATGCCTTGATCCATCATTGCGGTGACAGCCTGTCGGGGATCGGCGGCGTGCGGCGGCCGGGCATCGTTCACCGCCTGGACAAAGACACATCGGGACTGATGATCGCCGCCAAGACCGATGCCGCCCATCAGGCTTTGGCGGCGGATTTCGTCGCCCATCGTATCAAGCGCAAATATCAGGCCTTGGTGTGGGGGATCCCCACCCCCGCTTCCGGCAATATCGAGGGCAGTATTGGCCGTTCGCGGAAAAATCGGCGGAAAATGGCCATTGTGACCCGGGGCGGGCGCGAGGCCTTAACCCGGTACAAGGTGATCGAAAGGTTTGGCGAGGCCGTTTCCTTGGTAGAATGCAAACTGGCCACCGGACGAACCCACCAAATCAGGGTCCATATGACACATATCGGCCACCCTATCGTGGGGGATGCCACGTATGGCCGGGCTCCGGCGCGAAAGTTAAAATCCTTGTCAATGGACGCCGCACAAGCAATTTCCGGGGCAAAACGCCAGCTTTTACACGCGGCAACCCTGGGATTCCGGCATCCCGCTAGCCGCACCGTGATGACCTTTGATTCGACTTTGCCGGTTGAATTCGAAAATGTTGTCACCAAATTAAGGCTAACGCGGCACGATACGACCGCTTCTTAGAGTGGGGAGCGTCCTTGATTAATTGGGGCGAATTTTTTTATGGCGACCGCAAACGCGTTAGTTCCCAATTTATCGCCGGAACACAATCTGTCCAGGTATCTGCGGGATATCCGCAAATTCCCAATGCTGGAGGCCGGCCAGGAATTCATGCTGGCCAAACGCTGGCAGGACGATGAAGACGTGGATGCCGCGCAGCAGATGGTCACCAGCCACCTCCGCCTGGTGGCAAAAATCGCCATGGGCTACCGCGGCTATGGCCTGCCCCTGGCCGACCTGATCGCCGAAGGCAATGTCGGCATGATGCAGGCGGTCAAGCGGTTC
>JAKZSO010000163.1:0-7972 GCA_047517625.1 Alphaproteobacteria bacterium | reverse complement strand
TAATTTGGGCGACGCGTGCCTGCGCGAGGAGGCCAAACACGTCAATATTTTGCTGTCCCACACCCATTGGGATCACATCAATGGATTTCCGTTTTTTGCCCCGGTGTTCCGCAAGGACCGATCAATGGATATCCATTGCGGCCACCTATTGGACAAAGGTGGGATCGAACGGATCCTCGCCGACCACCTGGATCAGCCGCTTTTTCCGGTGCCGCTGGAGCTGATGGGGGCGACCAAGAACTTCCATGATTTTGAAGGCGGCGGTAGCGACTTTGTCCTGGGCAAAGGCATCAATGTGAAAACCGCGAAATTAAATCATCCGGCCGGGGCAACCGGATACCGTGTGGAAAAGGGCGGAGTTTCAATTTGTTACGTAACGGATACAGAACATCGGCCCGATAAACCCGACGATTCCATTTTGGGTTTGATCGAGGGCGCGGATTTGGTGATTTACGACAGCACTTACACCGACGCCGAGTTCCCGGATTTTGTCGGATGAGGCCATTCCACATGGCAGGAGGGGGTCCGGCTGTGCCAGGCCGCTAATGTTAAGCAGTTGGCGATCTTCCATCATGACCCTGCCCACGTTGATTCTTTTATGGCGGAGATCGAAGCCGACGCCCGCCAAATCTGGGGCGGCACCTTCGTCGCCCGAGAACAGTTGGTTGTCAGGCTCGATTAAGTCCTATACCTGAAACGTCCATACTTGCTTCCCGTGCCAACCTGGTCGGTCGGGGCGGGCGCGACATTCAGGGCCCTATGATTTCACTCGGCTTCGACTGCAATTTCGAAAATTTATACGAACGATCGGGCGTCGAACAAGTTGATCGCGTCTTTGTGGAATGGCTGGGGACCGCAGATCCCGACCTGGCCAAATCCTTGGAGTCTGCACGCGAAACCCCAGGATTCTTGGACACCAAAACGACATCGGACCTCATTCTGACTCTTGCGCCCCGCGTCGAGAAATTTCTCGCACGCCTGTTCGGAATTGAAACTGAGGTCGCGGCGCTCAGCGCCGGGCATCACAAATTGGCGCCCCTCTACCTTTGCAAACGAATGTTCGTACAACGCCGGGCGGTCAAACAATATCGGGGGAAACTGGAAGAGCTCTCAACGGACGCAGTGTCGGGGATGGAGGCGATTTTGGCGCCGCTTGTCGGCGGCAGCTTCGCGGATCCCGGTTGGGAACTGGCTTTTGCCAGGGCGGTTGCTGGGTGGCAGAAAGACGAGGCCGCTAATGCCAAAGCCCTGGAAGCGGCCGCTGGTTATGCCGCTTGGGCGACATTGACCGCGGACGGCCAAGGTCGCCACGGCCACGGCATTTTGTTCAAAATTCCGGAGAAAGTTAACCCCGAAAATTTGCTGGAGGTTCAGGCCAGCGGGGTCGATAGCTCGGAAACACCGGTCGAGGCCTGGTCATACGCGGGGAACCAGTTGCGGCGGCGGATTGGGTTCGCGCTGACCGACCCTGGATGCGGTTTGGACAAGGCCCTGGACGAGGCAAACTACTGCATTTTTTGCCATAATCAGGGAAAGGATTCTTGCTCCAAAGGCTTGCGGGAAAAGACGGATCAGGCCGCCGAGGCGGCGCCGTTCAAGAAAAGCCATTTTGGCGTGACCCTGTCCGGGTGCCCGCTGGAAGAGAAAATTTCGGAAATGCACACGGCCAAAGCCCAGGGTCTGTCCCTCGCCGCCTTGGCGATCATTGTTGTCGATAATCCGATGGTGGCGGCCACCGGCCACCGCATCTGCAACGATTGCATGAAGGCGTGCATTTTCCAGCGCCAGGAGCCGGTGGATATTCCGCAAGTGGAAACCCGAACACTGAAGGACGTGTTGGAGTTGCCCTGGGGGTTTGAGATTTATTCCCTGCTGACCCGGTGGAACCCCATGAATTTCGCCCAGCCGATCCCCAGAGCGGCGACGGGAAAGCGGGTGCTAGTGGCAGGAACAGGGCCCGCGGGGTTTTCTTTGGCCCATCACCTGATGAACGACGGCCACACGGTTGTGGCGATCGACGGCCTGAAAATCGAGCCCCTGCCGGCCAACATGTCCGGGATTACGGCGGCGGGGGATCGGGTGCCGTTCCTACCCATCCGCGACGTAAACGACCTGTACGAAAACCTGGATGAAAGGGTCATGGCCGGGTTTGGGGGCGTCGCCGAATACGGCATTACCGTGCGCTGGGACAAGAACTTCCTCAAATTGATCCGCTTGCTGCTGGAACGCCGCAGTCAGTTCGCCTTGCATGGGGCGGTGCGCCTGGGTGGCACGATTACCATCGATGAGGCATTCGGCGCCGGGTTCGATCACGTGGCCTTGGCTGCCGGCGCCGGCAAGCCAACCGTGCTGCCGCTGCCCAACGGCCTTGCCCGGGGGGTGCGCGCCGCAAGCGATTTCTTGATGGCCCTGCAGCTCACCGGCGCGGCCCGGGCCGACACGATCGCGAACATGCAACTGCGTTTGCCGGTGGTGGTGATCGGCGGCGGCCTGACAGCCATCGATACCGCCACCGAAGCCATGGCCTATTACCCGGTCCAGGTTGAAAAATTCTTGAGCCGGTATGAGGCCTTGTGCGCCGACCGCGGCGAGAAGGCCGTGCGGGCCCGGTGGGATGCCGAAGAAACCGCGATTGCGGATGAATTCTTGGCCCATGGAAAAGCCATCCGGGCCGAACGGGCGGCGGCGGCCAAAGACGGCAGACCGGCCGAAATCAGGGAACTGGTGCAAAGCTGGGGCGGGGTCACCATCGCTTATCGCAAACGCATGATCGATTCCCCTAGCTACACTCTGAACCATGAAGAGGTCGGCAAGGCCTTCGAGGAGGGCATCCGCCTGGCCGAGGGCCTGACACCGGTGGCGGTCGAGGTGGACGCCAACGGCCATGCCGAGGCCATCACGCTGGCCAAACAGCAATACACCCGGGAAGAACGCGAAGGACATTGGATCGATACCGGAACGGTTCAGCGCTTGCCCGCCCGGGCGGTGCTGATTGCCGCCGGAACCCAGCCCAACACTGTTCTGGGGCGCGAAGACCCGGCCAATGTCCACCTGGATGGCCGCTATTTCCAGGCCGTGGACGAAACCGGCACCGCTGTAACGCCGGACCGCACCCGCAAACCGGACCAGGTCCAGGTCCTGTGCGCTCGACGCCCAGACGGCCGCGCCATTAGTTTTTTCGGTGATCTGCATCCGTCGTTCGCCGGAAACGTGGTCGGCGCGCTGGCCAGCTCTAAACAAGGCTACCCGGTGGTTTCGCGCATGCTGGAGGCGGTTGAGCCGGCGAGCCCGATGGAAGACACTGGGTTCCTGGCGGGGCTCCATGACGAACTGCGGGCCAGCGTCCACGCAGTCAATCGCCTGGCCCCGACCATCGTCGAGGTGGTGGTCCGTGCGCCCCGGGCGGTGCGGCGGTTCCAGCCCGGGCAGTTCTATCGCCTGCAGAATTTCGAAACCCTGGCCCTAAAGGTCAATGGCACCACACTAGCGATGGAGGGTATCGCTCTCACCGGCGCCTGGGCGGACCCCGACAAAGGCCTGATGGGGCTGATCATCCTGGAAATGGGCGGCTCGTCTGATCTGTGTGTGACGCTGAAACCGGGGGAGCCGGTGGTGATGATGGGGCCCACCGGCGAGCCCACCCAGACTCCCGGCGGCGAAACCGTACTGCTGGCAGGCGGCGGCCTTGGCAATGCCGTGTTGTTTTCCATTGGCCGGGCAATGCGGGCGGCGGGCAGCCGGGTGCTGTATTTTGCCGCCTATCGGACGCCCCAGGATCGCTTCAAAGTCGAGGAAATCGAGGCGGCATCGGACGCCGTGGTGTGGTGCTGCGACCAGGCTCCGGGTTTTACCGCCGATCGCCCCCAGGACCAGGTATTTGTTGGCAACATCGTCGAGGCGATGGCGGCGTATGGCGCCGGTAACCTGGGCGATGCGCCGATTTCCCTGGCCGAAGTTGATCGTGTGGTGACCATCGGCTCGGACCGCATGATGGAGGCCGTGGGCGAGGCCAGGCGGACGGTTCTGGCCCAATACCTAAAGCCCGGCCATGTCGGGATTGCATCGGTCAATTCACCGATGCAGTGCATGATGAAAGAAATTTGCGCCCAGTGCCTGCAACCCCATGTGGACCCCAAGACTGGCGAGCGCACGGTGGTGTTTTCGTGTTTTGCCCAGGATCAGAATTTGGACCATGTGGATTTCCCGGCCCTGCGCCAGCGGCTGCGCCAAAACTCCGTTCAAGAAAAGCTTACGGCCCAATGGATCGACAAATGCCTGATCGCTCTTCAGGCGCGGCCTTGAGCCTGGCTGTTGACGATCCGTTCGGCTGGAAATCCGCTGTGGATATCTTGAATATTTGTGTGTTAGTACGGGTTTAGTTAACACGAACAATACGCGGACACTGGTATGGCGACTTATGATTTTGGCCTGTTAACCATCCTCGTTGTCGAGGACAATGGCTACATGCGGCGGATGCAGCGCATGCTGCTCAGTGCCCTGGGCGTCGGCAACGTGATCGAAAAGGGGCACGGTGGCGAAGCAATCGAGTTTCTCCGTGAGGTGAAAGAAAATCCGACGAAAGCGGGTGTCAGTTCTGTCGACATGGTGATGTCAAATTGGCAGATGGACCCGATCGACGGCGCCATGCTGCTAAAATGGGTGCGCCGGTCGAAAGAATCGCCGGACCGGTTCATCCCCTTTGTGATGGTTTCCGGGTACGGAGATGCCGAAAAGGTGGCGGAGGCCAGGGACCTGGGGGCGACGGAATTTGTTGCCAAACCTTACTCGGTTGGCCAATTGTTAACGCGATTGATGCTGGTGGTTGGCAGCCCGCGCCAATTCGTGCTGCTTGATACTTTTTTTGGCCCCGATCGCAGGCGGCGCAGCGCGGCGCCTCCGGGCAAAAACCGCCGAGTCAAGCCGGAAAGTGAAATCGAGATCATCCATGACGACTCCTGACGAAACCGAAGCCGCCGCCCCGCGCGCGGAAACCAAGGTGCGGTATTTCCGCATCCGCAACCGTTTGAAGGCCAAAACCGCGGGCGCCGGTCCCCAGGACGGGCCGCCAAGACTGGCGGGTGGCGCCCTGGAAAAAGCCATGAAGGAAATGGAAACAGGCCGAAGAGGACTATCCCGATTGGGTGTTGCAGACCCTGACCGACCTCATGGCCGATCATAAGGCGATGGTGGACGATCCCGACAAGGGCAAACGCCATAAGCTGTTCAAGAAGATTAGCAATGTGGCCCACGAATTGAAGGGCCAGGGCGGCACCTTCGGCTATCCTCTGATAACGATTTTCGGGAAATCACTGAACGATTTCACGCTCGGCGAAGTCAGTATCGGCGACAACCAATTGGAAATCGTCAAATCCCATATCGACGTGATGCGGGCGGTTATCAATGACCGCATTGCCGGGGATGGTGGCGAGATCGGCAATGCGCTGGTGGCGTCGCTCCAGCAGGCGATCAAGAAACACAGCTAACACCGCCCATGACAGACCGGCTCATCATCGGCATCAGCGGCGCCTCGGGCGTTGTCTATGGATTGCGGATGCTGGAGGTTCTGCGCCAGACTCCGATCGAGACCCACTTGGTGATGACCAAGCCCGCCGAGATCACCCTTGCGACCGAAACCGACCGCAAAGTTTCCGATGTCCACGCCCTGGCCGATGTGGTGCATGGGCCCGATGATATTGGCGCGGCCATCGCCTCCGGCTCGTTCGCCACCATGGGCATGATTGTCGCCCCCTGCACTGTGCGCAGCCTGTCCGAAATCGCCACCGGGGTCACCACCGGCCTGCTCACCAGGGCTGCCGATGTGGTCCTGAAAGAACGCCGGCGTTTGGTTTTGATGGTGCGGGAAACCCCGGTTCACACCGGTCACCTGCGGTCGATGACGTTGGCGTCCGAAATGGGTGCGATCGTATTTCCGCCCGTGCCGGCTTTCTACCAATGGCCGTCAACGATCGACGAAATGGTGGATCAAACGGTTGGCCGGGTGCTTGATTTGTTTCCCATCGACCATGATCTGGTGCGAAGATGGGGGGAGCCTGAATCGGATGGCGCTTCGACGGTGCGGGCTTTTCCAGGCCGCCGGACTAGGAAATAAGGATGTCTTTACGAATCCGGATCGTTGCCGCTTCCGGCAAATTGTTCCTTGCCCTGGGGCTGTCGCTGGGCCTTACGGGGACCGCCTTTGCCGGTTATTTGGGGGGCCTGGAGGCCTATAAGCGGGGAGAGTACGAGACGGCGCTGGAAGAGTGGTCCGTGGCTGCGCGCCTGGGGGATTTTCGGGCCCAGTTCGGGGTGGGAATTCTGTATTTGTACGGCAGGGGCGCGGAACGGGATCCCATCGGCGCGGTTGGCTTTTTCAAAGAGGCATCGGCCCGGGGCTACCCGGATGCGCGCTATGCGTTGGGAGTCATGCACCAAGACGGCACCGGAGTAACCCAGAATTTTGCCGAAGCGGCGCGCCTCTATGAATTGGCGGCGTGGCAGGGGATGGCAAAGGCCCAAAACAACTTGGGCATCCTGCTCGCCGTTGGCCGGGGCGTCGAACGGGACCCGGTCATGGCCCACGTCTGGTTTGCGTTGGCCGAAGCCGCTGGGGTGGAAGCGGCGGTCCGCAATCGCCTGCGGATTGTCGTTGAGCTGTCGGAGGCCCAACTGACCGAGGCCCAACGCATGGCAACCGCGTGGAGCCCGACCGCTGCGCCTGAACCGCCGCCGGAAATTGCGCCCGAACCGGAGCCCGCGCCGACACCGCCGGCCGAGGATCCCGTCGCCGCGCCAGTCGAAGCGCCCGTAGAGGCGGCCGTAGAGGCGCCCGCCGATGCGCCGCCGCCGCCGCCGTTGCTGATCGTTCCGGCGCCATAAGATCAGATCGTGCCTGGTTTTTTTTGCGTTCGCCGCTCCCCAGAAGCGCTGGGGCGTTCGCCGCTCCGCAGCACTGGGGTGCGGGAACCTGTCGCCACCGAAACCCTAAATTCCGAGATGTTCGGCGACCAAATCGGGGTGACCGCTAAGGTCCGCCGGCGTGCCCTGCCACACAATCCGGCCCTTGTTCAGGATCACATGCCGGTCGGACAACTCCCCCAATGCCGCCAAGTGTTTGTCGATGGCAAGGATGGCGAGGCCCTGGGCTTTTAAATTCTTCAGCGTTTGCCAAATCAGTACGCGCGCATGGGGCGCCAAACCCTCGGTGGCCTCGTCCAGAATCAAGAGATCCGGATTCGTCATCAGCGCCCGGCCAATCGCCAACATTTGTTGTTCTCCCCCGGAAAGAGTGGCTCCCATTGCCCCGGCGCGATCGGCCAAGGCCGGGAATAAGGCCCGCACCCGGTCGAGCGTCCATGGATCAGAGCGAGCGCGGCGTTCCGCCGCAAACCCAACCAAATTTTCGGTAACAGTCAAATTGGGGAAAATGTGGCGGCCCTCGGCCACCAGGCCAATTCCGGCCCTAGCGACACGGTGGGGGGGCGAGCCGCGGGTTTCCCGGCCATGCAGAACGACAGAGCCGTTCACCCAACCCGCGACCCCAAAAATGGATCGAACCGTGGTGGTTTTTCCCATTCCATTCCGGCCAAGCAATGAAATGAAATCTCCGTGGTTGATCGAAAAGTCCAGGGGGCCAAGGACCTGGCCCGAGCCATACCCCGCGGACACGTTTTTCAGCGTCAAGAGCGGCTCCATTCCTTAGCCATCCCCCAAATAGGCGGCACGAACCCCGTCATGGTCGCTGATCGCCTCGGGTGTTCCGGTGGCCAGAATTTTGCCTTCGATCAAAACCGAAATACGGTTTGACAGGGCAAAAACGGCGTCCATATCGTGCTCAACTAGTACAATCGTACGGTTTTGGGTTTTGAGGCCTTGGTCGCGAATTGCGCGTATCAGGGCCATCATTTCGGAGCTTTCGGCGGCTCCCAAGCCCGCAAAAGGTTCATCCAGCAGAATTAACGACGGGGATGTGGAC
>JAKZSO010000162.1:0-4408 GCA_047517625.1 Alphaproteobacteria bacterium | reverse complement strand
CCCACACGCCCTGCACTTTTTCATACCGTTCAGATTCACGTGGCCGAAAGTTTCGCCACGATCTGCACTTGTTCATGCCGTTCAGATTCACGTGGCCGAATGTTTGGCCACGATCTGCACTTGTTCATACCGTTCAGATTCACGTGGCCGAATGTTTGGCCACGATCTGCACTCCACTCCGCGCTATATGCACGACCCTTTAAGACTTCCCAAAGAATCTATGGTTAAATTCGCAGGTTGGTCATTGAGGGAGGATCAGGTGCCGGAAGTTTTGGGAGTTACGCGGCTGCAATTTCAGGCCGGCGAGACCATTTTTGACGAAGGCGAGGACCCGGAGGCGGCCTACATGATCGCGTCGGGCAAGGTCGAAATCCGCCTCGGCGTTCGCGGCAGCAACCCGCGCACGTTGGCCACCCTGGGCCGAGGCCAGGTGTTCGGCGAACTTGCGCTGTTTGATGGGTATGTGCACATGGCCAGCGCGGTGGCGGTGCAACCGACCACCGTTTCGGCGATTGAGCGGGCGCAATTTGAAGCCTTGGTCGATGGCATGGACCCGGTTTTGCGCGGGGTTGTGCTGCAAATGGTCAGCCGCGCCCGGCAAATGGCCAAAACGCTAAAGGACACCAAGGGCGAAGCAATCTGGGCCACCTGGAACGCTGGCTGAGCCCCAGCGGGAGAGCAAGTGCAGATCGTGGTCGGCGTTTATGTTCGTTCGCTGCTCCGCAGCATTGCGACCATGTGAATCTGAACGTCAGCAGGTGCTTCAGAAAGGAAGGTGGACCCCCGGATCAAGTCCGGGGGTGACGACTGGCGCGGGTATCACACATTAAAGCGGAATAGCATCAGGTCGCCGTCTTTGACGAGGTAGTCCTTGCCCTCGGCGCGCATGACCCCCGCCGCCTTGGCCCCGGCCTCGCCGCCGTGGGCGATGAAATCGTCATAGGCGATGGTGTCGGCGCGGATAAAGCCGCGCTCCATATCGCCATGGACCCGGCCCGCCGCCTGGGGCGCCAGAGCGCCTGCCGGGATCGTCCATGCCCGGGCCTCGTTGTGTGCAGCGGTGAAGAACGTGATCAGACCCAGCAGCCCATAGCCCGCTCGGATCACACGGGCCAGTCCCGGCTCGGTCAGCCCCGCTGCGGTCAGAAATTCCCGGCGGTCCGCGGCATCGTCCAGCACTGCGACCTCGGCCTCCAAGGCGGCCGAAATGGTGACACATGCCGCACCCTCCGCCGCCGCCATGGCCGCAACCGCCGCCGAACGGGCGTTGCCTGACGCCGCGTCGGCTTCCTCCACATTGGCCATATACAGCACCGGTTTGGCGGTGATCATGTTAAGCCCGCTGACCTCGTCATAATCCACATCGTTTTGCTGTGAAACAGGAATGCCGTCCCGCAGACCCCCCAATACCCTGTGCCAGATGTGCCAAATGCGCTTGGCCTCCCTGTCGCCGCCGCCCGCCTTTTTTTCCATGAATTCCGATTGCCGCTCCAAACTTTCCAAGTCAGCCAGCAGCAATTCCGTGCGCACCAGCTCGGCGTCGGCAACCGGGTCGATGCGGCCCTCCACATGGGCCACATCTTCTTCCTCGAAGCACCGCAGGACGTGGAGAATGGCGTCGACCTCGCGGATGTTGCCGAGGAATTGGTTGCCGAGGCCTTCGCCCTTGGCGGCGCCTTGGACCAGCCCCGCGATGTCGACGAAATCTTGATAGGTCGGGGTGATCTTGGCGGACTTGGCCAGGGCGCCAAGCTTGTCGAGGCGGACATCGGGGACCGGCACCCGGCCGATGTTGGGCTCGATGGTGGTGAAGGGGTAGTTGGCGGCCTGGGCCTGGGCGGTGGCGGTCAGGGCGTTGAAGAGCGTTGACTTGCCGACATTGGGAAGCCCGACGATGCCGCAGTTGAAGCCCATGTCAGTCGCCGTTGCCGCGGATCAGCGCGACGGCGTTGGTGAATCCCGCGTCGTCGCCGGCGGCAAGGTGCGGTGCTGATCGGGCGATTGCGTCCACCAGAGGCGCGACCCATTCCCGGTCGTCCGCGCCGAAATCGCGCAGCACGTGGCCGTGGACTTTTTCTGGATCGCCGGGGTGACCAACGCCGATGCGGACCCGGCGGAATCCGGAGCCATAATGCGCGCCAATGCTTTTCAAGCCGTTGTGCCCCGCGGTGCCGCCGCCAGATTTGGTGCGGATACGGGCGGCCTCCAGGTCGATCTCGTCATGGAAGACCACCACGTCGCTTGGCGGAATTTTGTAAAAATGCGCGGCGTCGCCGACCGCGATGCCGGAGCGGTTCATGAAGGTCATGGGCTTGAGCAGCAGGACGGTGGCGCCATCGATGCGGCCCTTGGTGGCGAGGCCGTGGTGCTGTTTGCGCCAGGGCGCAAAGCCGAATTGTTTGGCGATGGCGTCGACGGCCATGAAGCCGATGTTGTGGCGATTACCGGCGTACTCTGCGCCAGGATTTCCGAGCCCGGCGAACAGCAGCAACGGCGCCTCCTAGCCGGCGTCGCCGCCGCCTTCGCCTTCCTTCGCGGCCTCGCCTTCGCCTTCGCCCTCGGCGCCTTCGCCCTCGCCCTCACCCTCGCCCTCGACGCCTTCCAAGCCTTCCTCGCCTTCGAGCTCGGCCAGTTCGGCGGCGGCAAGTGCGGCCTCGGCGGCCTCGGCGGCCTCTTCCTTGACCACGGTGGGTGCGGCGATCGTGGCGATGGTGAAGTCGCGGTCCGAGATCGCCAGCCGCACGCCTTCAGGCAGCTTGACGTCGCTGATGTGGACGGAATCACCGATTTCCGAACCGTCCAGGTCGCACTCTATGGCCTCGGGGATCGAATCCACCCGGCAGACCATTTCGATGGTATGGCGCACGATATTGATCAAGCCGCCGCGCTTAAGGCCGGGGCTTTCTTCTTCGTTGATGAACACGGCGCGGACATTGACCCGAACTTCCGCCCCCGCGGCCAGGCGCATGAAGTCCACATGAATGGGAATGTCGGTCACCGGATTGATTTGCACATCGCGTGGCAGCACCCGGATTTTCTTGCCGCCGACTTCCAGATCCACCAGACGGTTTTCAAACCCGCCCTTGTCGACTTCGCGGCTCAGAGTCCGGGTGTCGATGTCAACGTTTTGGGAGTCTTCGCCGCCGCCATAAAGAATCGCCGGCACCCGGCCGTCCCGGCGCAGCGCCCGTGCCGCACCGCGGCCAGACTTCGTCCTCTCGTTTGCGCTCAAATCCAATACGTCAACCATGGTCCTGTCTTTCTTGCTCTATGGCTTGTCTAGTCAAACAAACTGGAGACCGAAGTCTCGGCATTCACGCGCTTCATCGCCTCGGCGATCAGCGGCGCAATGGTGATGCGCTCGATAAAATCCGCATCATTGGTCTCGGCGGTGGCGGCGATACTGTCGGTGGTCACCAGCGTCTCCAGGGCCGAGGCCCGAATTTTTTCAACCGCACCCCCGGAAAGCACTGCGTGGCTGGTATAGCTGATGACCGAGGCCGCACCCGCATCCCGCAACGCGTCGGCGGCGTTGCACAAAGTGCCGGCGGTATCGACAATATCATCAACGATCAGGCAGTGGCGGCCCTTCACTTCGCCGATCACGTTCACCACTTCGGACACACCGGCCTTCTCGCGCCGCTTATCGATGATAGCAAGGTCCGCGTCAAGGCGTTTGGCCAGGGCCCGGGTCCGCAGAACTCCGCCGATATCGGGGGAAACGAACACCAGATCGGTGCCGTCGAATTTTTCCTTGATGACCGGGGCAAACACCGGCACGGCAAACAGGTTGTCGGTGGGGATATCGAAGAAGCCCTGGATCTGGCCCGCGTGCAAATCCATGGTCAGCACCCGGTCGGCCCCGGCGTTGGTGATCATGTTGGCCACCAGCTTGGCGGAGATCGGCGTCCGCGGCCCCGGTTTGCGGTCCTGGCGGGCATAGCCGAAGTAGGGGATGACGGCGGTGATGCGGCGGGCGCTGGCCCGGTGCAGGGCGTCGATGCCGATCAACAGTTCCATCAGGTTGTCGTTGGCGGGGAACGAGGTGGACTGGATGAAGAACACATCCTCGCCCCGGACGTTTTCGTGGATCTCCACCCACACCTCGTTATCGCCAAAGCGGCTGATCGAGGCCTTGGTGAGCGGGATGCCTAGTCGTTCCGATATCGCCTGGGACAGCGCCGGATTGCTGTTGCCGGAAACCACCTTCATGTCAGCAATTCCAACTCGGCCGAAAGCCGATTATTTGCAGAGACCCGGTACGCGCGCGGAATGTATCAGGGGGTGGGTGGTGTGTAAATGTGGGGTGTTTGGGGTCGGCCGGATTCAGGCCCATACAATCTCAAGGATGGGCCTGAATAGCTTATCTTTCTTTTTGGTAGAATTCGGTCGAATGTAGGTGGGTGGC
>JAKZSO010000161.1:0-9313 GCA_047517625.1 Alphaproteobacteria bacterium | reverse complement strand
TGGTGGAGCATGAATTGGAATTAATCGGCGAGCTGCGCTACGCGCCCTATTTCCTGACCGTGTACGACATCGTTCGGTTCGCCCGGGAACGCGACATTCTGTGTCAGGGGCGCGGGTCCGCGGCAAACTCGGCGGTGTGTTATTGCCTGGCTATTACAGCCGTTGATCCCGACCGCATCGAATTGCTGTTCGAGCGTTTTGTCTCGGCGGAACGAGACGAGCCCCCCGACATCGATGTGGATTTCGAACACGAGCGCCGTGAAGAGGTCATCCAATACATCTATGACAAATACGGCCGCGATCGCGCGGGCATGACCGCTACCGTCATCAGTTACCGCACCCGCAGCGCGGTGCGCGAAGTTTCAAAAGCTTTGGGACTTTCTCAGGACGTGGCGGGGGCACTGGTCGGCATGGTATGGGGATTTAGCCGGGACGAATTGCCGGAAGAGCATGTTCGCGAAGCCGGCCTGGATCCCACCGACGCGCGTCTGCGCCAGGTGTTGGATTTGTACCGGGAATTGCGGGGATTTCCCCGCCACCTTTCCCAACATGTGGGCGGGTTCGTGCTCACGCGCGGCCCGCTTTCCGAGGTGGTGCCCATCGGTAATGCGGCAATGGAGGACCGCACCGTCGTCGAATGGGACAAGGACGATCTGGATGCGTTGGGCATTCTAAAAGTCGATGTTCTGGGCCTTGGCATGCTGACTTGCATCCGCAAGGGCTTCGATTTATTGCGCGAACATTATGGCCAGTCGTTTGATTTGGCCGAGGTGCCGGCGGAGGATTCGGGTGTCTACGACATGCTGTGCAAGGGCGACTCCCTGGGTGTGTTCCAGGTGGAAAGCCGCGCCCAGATGACCATGCTGCCCCGGCTGAAGCCACGGACGTTCTATGACTTGGTGATCGAAGTGGCGATCGTGCGGCCGGGGCCCATCCAAGGCGACATGGTGCATCCCTATCTGCGCCGGCGCGCCGGCGAAGAAGAGGTTGTGTATCCGTCCAAGGAATTGGAAGAGGTGCTGGGTAAAACCTTGGGCGTGCCGTTATTTCAGGAACAGGCCATGCGCATCGCCATCGTCGGCGCCGGGTTCGCCCCATCGGAAGCCGACGGCCTGCGCCGGGCCATGGCCACGTTCAAGCACTCGGGCAAAATCCACACCTTCCGCGACAAGTTTATCAATGGCATGACAGCCCGTGGCTATGAGCTTGAATTCGCCGAGCGCTGTTTCAAACAGATCGAGGGATTCGGCGAATACGGTTTTCCGGAATCCCACGCCGCCAGCTTTTCACTGCTGGTCTATGTCTCGGCATGGCTGAAATGCTATTACCCTGCCGTTTTCGCGTGCGCTTTGTTGAACAGCCAGCCCATGGGGTTTTACGCACCGGCTCAGATTGTCCGGGACGCCCAGGACCATGGGGTAAAGGTATGGCCGGCGGACATCAATCACAGCGATTGGGATTGCACGTTAGAACCGCTGGATGACCAGGGCATCATGGCATTGCGTTTGGGCCTTCGACAAATCAAGGGCATGCGCGAGGATGCGGCGCAAGCACTAATGCGCGAAAGGGAAAACGGCTACCACGATCCCCACGACCTGTGGCGGCGGACAGGACTGCGGGCCGGCCAGTTGGAGGTGCTGGCCCAGGCGGACGCGTTTGCCTCTGTTGGGCTTGCCCGCCGGGAAGCCCTGTGGGCTGTGCGCGCCTTGACCGCCGCACCACTGCCGCTGTTCGTCGCGGCGGAGAAAATAGCCGTCGCCGGTACGGAGATATCAGAGTTCAACGAACCAGTTGTGGCGTTGCCTCAAGCGGGCCTCGGTGAGGAAGTGATTGCGGATTATTTGTCTTTGCGCCTGTCGTTGAAGCAGCATCCCTTGGCGTTGTTGCGTCCCCACTTGGGCGAGACCGATCCGGCCGCGCAACTCAATGAAACCGCGACAAAATCCATGGTCAATTTGGTTGGGTTGGTCACATGCCGCCAGCGACCAAGTACAGCTAGTGGTGTTATATTCATAACTTTAGAGGATGAAACGGGGGTCGCCAATTTGATTGTTTGGCCGAAGGTGTTTGAGCGCTACCGCAAGGTGGTTTTAAGCGCCCGGTTGCTGGGTGTGCGTGGCGAAGTGCAGCGAGAAGGGATAGTGGTTCATGTCATCGCTAGGCGCCTGGTTGATTTGACCCCGCGTTTGGCGGCCATCGCCGCCCAGCCAGACGATGCGCCCGCCCCTCAGGCCGGTGTATCCAGTGGTGACTTTGGATCACGGGATTTTCACTAAAACGGCCCCCCGGCCTATGGCGCGTACCAACGGTTTTGGTTCCTGCCGGTCGCCGACAACACTGGGGCTTGCACTCTGAATGTCAACGCCGTTGGTGCAAAGGACATCAAAATTTCGGATGGTGCCGGAGGCCTGACCGACCCGGCGTCCGGGGATCTGGATACCGTGATTGTTGCGGACGTGATCTACGACGGCACTCAGTTCATCCTGCAAAACCCGGCCACATTTGCGCCAGATGCTGATCTCACCGCAATCGCGGCGCTGGCTCACACGAATGGCCACAGCATTTACTCCGATGGTTCCGCCTGGTCGGCGGGTTTCCTCGACGGTGCGGCACCCAACATCGCCCGCAATCCGCACATGCGCTTCGACCAGCGGGCCGGGTCCTATACAGGTCTGGATGGGAGCGCGCAAGTTTACACTGTTGACGGCTGGTGGTGGACCTGGGGGGCGCCAGGGCAGGCCGTTCGGTGGACGGCATCACGCAAAACTTTTTCCGGTGGGGATAGCTGGGTAAAAATGGACTGCACGACCGCTGATTCCACACCCGGCTCCACTGACTATTCAATGCTTCTGCAAAAGCTGGAAGCCCAGCAATGCCGAACCCTGATGGACGGTAATGGCATCGCGCAGTTGACCGTCAGTCTCGACATTATCGCTTTCGCTCACGCCAGTAGTGCGATCACCTTCCCAGCCACCCTTTCGATTGGTTTGCGGTCACGCGACGGCACCCAAAGAACTGTAGCAAAGAAGGTGACGATCACTTCCTCTGCCACATGGGAGCGTGTGTCTGCAACGTTCGATGCGGATGCAACTGCTCAAATCGACAACGACAATGCCGAGGGGCTTCACGTTTGGGTAGGGTTAGACGCTGGGTCAGGTGGGGCAGTTGGGGCAGAGGGCACCTGGGAGAACTCAAGCGCCAATTATTTCGTTGGCGACCAGGATATGTGGGGTGACTTCGCCGGGAATTATGTCGGGTGGACAAACGTCGATATTCATCGAGGTCCGCCGCGACCGTTCGTGGGGTTGTCCTACGAGGCGGACTTGGCCGCTTGCCAGCGGTACTACGAGGTCTACACCATGATCTCAAACGAGCATGCCACTTATGGCGCTGGGGCTTCGACCACGACGACCAAGGCAATTTTCAAGTACCAAGTAGAGAAACGAACAGCGCCGACCATCACCGATAGCGACGCAGGAGATTTCTCGGCAATCGTAGCTGGTGGCGGCGCCTATGAGTTATCGGCCCTCACGTTCGACAAAATGTCCACCACTCGTTGCCGGTTGAATGGTGTGCACTCAGCCATAGGCGCATCTGGTGATGCACAAGCCATTGCTAGTGATGCGGCAGTTGGAACCCTCACGTTCGACGCTGATCTTTAGGAGAGCAACATGGAATACGAAAGACACTTCGAGGTCGTTGACGGTGCGGAGACAAACGTCGTCTATCACGCCGGACCCAACAAATGCATCCCTAGCGTAGTCGGCAACCACGATTACGAAAAAATGCTGGACGAGGTCGGGGCGGGAACGTCCACAATAGTCGATGTGGATGACACCCACGTCCCCGACTACGCCGAACTCCGCGCCCCAGCTTACGGCTCCGTCCAGGACCAGCTCGATATGCTCTATTGGGACGGAGAAAACGGCACCTCCGTATGGCGTGATCACATCGCCTCGGTGAAGGCGGCGCATCCAAAGCCGTCCTGACCGACCGAATAATTCACGAATTCTGCCGCCGCCCTTGGGCGGCTTTTTTGTGGGAGGACACTATGGACGACGCACAAATCATCGCCGACTTGGCGACTTTGAAAACAGACGTAAAGCGCCTGCGTGAGGCCCAAGACGACATCCGCCGTCAGGTCGATAGCTTGGCCGCGGTGGCCAACCTTGGCAAAGGTGCGCTTTGGGCCAGCCTCAAAATCGGCGCCTTTTTAGGGGCCGTCGTTGGCGGTCTCGCCGTGCTCGTGCAATGGGGGCGGCCATGATTTTATCTCCAAATTTTGCCTTGGCCGAATTCACCAAGAGCCAAACCGCGCTACGCAACAGCATCGACAATTCACCGGATGAGTCCGAGATCGATTCACTGCGGCGATTGACCGCGAACATCTTGCAGCCGGCGCGTCAGCATTTTGGCCGGCCGGTTCGGATCTCGTCAGGGTTCCGGTGTCTGGAATTAAACAGCCGCATCGGATCAAAACCAAAAAGCCAGCACGTGACTGGCCACGCCGCGGATTTCGAAATCCCGGGGTGCTCGAACTTTTACGTCGCCCAATGGATCCAGGATAATTTGGATTTCGATCAGCTTATCCTTGAATTTTGGGCAGCGGACGACCCGTGCGCCGGATGGGTTCACGCCTCATTCGTTTCCCAGCCGGTCAATCGGAACCAGACACTGACCGTGTCGGCTCACGGAACAAAACCGGGGCTAGTATCAAGGGGTCAATCATGACAATCGCAGCACTTCTCCCCTCACTTATTCCCGCGCTAGGAAAAGTCATCGATCGCGTCATCCCGGACAAGGATGCCCAGTCCAGAGCCCGGGCCGAATTGGCGCGGATGGAACAGGAAGGTGAGCTGCGGCAAACGGAGGTCCAAATCTCCGCCATCCTCGCTGAAGCGCAAAGTAGGGATAAATGGACCAGCCGGGCCCGGCCCACCTTCCTGTACGTCATGTACCGGGTGATTCTGCTGACCATCGTAGGCGGGATCATCGGCATCTGGTTTCCTGATCAGGTGACCACCGCGGCCCAGAACATTGCCAACCTGCTTGCGGCCATTCCGGAATCACTTTGGTGGTTATTTGGGACAGGCTATTTGGGCTACACCGGTGCCCGGTCGGTGGACAAATGGAAGGCTGCCAAATGATCGCCCGGCTTGGCCTTGCCGCCGTGTTCGTACTTTGGGCCAGCGCCGGTTTAGCCGCACCAATGCCCAATTCACCCCCGTGCGCAGACATGGCTGTAATCCATCAACGCTTGGCCGATCAGGGCATGGAGCTGGTAGCCCGGGGCGTCTTCAACAACGGCGACCTTGTCGAAGTGATGGCGAACACCTACGGCGACTTCACCGTCGTCTTTGCTTATGCGGCGGCTACGACCATTCGCGGCCAGGGCGGCGTTTTCACACTGCCGCCCGGCACCGCCTGCATCGTCGATGGCGGCACCGGTTGGGAAATCATTGCGCCGTTGTTCGGCGAAGCCGCGTGAAATAGGGCGCTGCGTGGTTTCGAACCACCGACTTCCAACAAGTTGTTGGCCTCCTCTCTCTAGGTGCACCACCGGGGCAGCCCGCCGCACAGAAATTTCGGTCATGGCCGCCAACACCAATACCGGATTGTCAGTTAGGATTCTTTAGCTGGTGGGGCTGGGTGGTTTCGAACCACCGACCTCTCGCATGTGAAACGAGCGCTCTACCACTGAGCTACAGCCCCCAAAGTCACCGCTAACCGTGATACGGGGTGGCCTGAGGGCCTGTCAAGAAAGCTGGGCCATGGCCCCGGAGATTTCCGAAAAGTCGTTAACAACCCTGTCGGCACCCAAGGTCTCGATAGGGGCCGTGGTGTAGCCGCCTTCCACCAATATCACCGGCACGCCGGCAGCCCGGGCCAATGCCACATCGGTTTCTGAATCTCCAACCAATACCGCGCTTGGCACCCCGGCGCCGAGCCCATCCAAAACCGCCCCCAGCATGGCGGGGTCTGGTTTCATCACCGGTAACGTATCACCGCCAACTAGGATGGGCAGATATGGCCCAAGCCCAAGTTGATCCAAAATTGCTTGGGACGGCCCGGCTGGCTTGTTTGTGCATACCCCCATTTTGACTCCGTTCTCGGCAAAAGCCGCCAAAGCCTCGGTGACGCCAGGGTAGACGCGGCTGAGATCGGCAACGTGGGCGGTGTAGTAGGCCCGTGCTGACGCCACGACGTCTTCAAACGCCTTGCCCTCCAGTGGCCCGTCCGTGGCCCGCAATCCCTGGTCGATCAGATTAGGGAATCCTCCCCCAATCATCCCACGAACTTCCTCCACACTGAGCCGCCGGCGGCCGATGGGAGCCAACGCCTGGTTGGTGGCGGCCGCTAAATCCGCTGCCGTGTCCACCGGGGTGCCGTCCAGGTCGAAAACAATTGCGTTTCTGGGCTGTACCACCGATACACCTCTAAAGATTAAGTGACTTGGGCGTGCGCGAACCCTGTGGCAATTTCTTTTCGCCGCAAGTGGCCGTCGGTGTTATTAAACAGCCTTGCCCTTGATGACCAAGAAAATTCGTGGCTCAGACTGACAAGAGCCTAGCAGCGGTGATCCTGGCCGCCGGCCATGGCGCTCGCATGCGCTCCGCTCTGCCCAAGGTGCTTCATCCCGTCGCCGGCCAGCCAATGATCGGCCATGTGCTGGACACGGTGCGCCGGCTATCCCCGGCGAGGACCATTGCGGTGCTTGCCCCCGGCGCGGACGCTGTGGCGGCAGCTGTTCCCGAAGCAACCGCCATCATTCAAACCAAACCCAAGGGCACCGGCGATGCGGTTCTCCGCGCCAAAGACGCGTTGTCGGGGTTCGCCGGCCAGGTTCTGATTGTTTTCGGCGACACCCCGCTGGCCACGGCAGAGACGATGCGCGCCATGGTGGATGCGTGCCGGAATGGCAGCCCAGTGGTCGTTCTGGGGTTTGAGCC
The DNA here is from genome assembly GCA_047517625.1 of Alphaproteobacteria bacterium. Classification (GTDB taxonomy): domain Bacteria; phylum Pseudomonadota; class Alphaproteobacteria; order UBA2966; family CAIVPW01; genus JABHVE01. The sequence goes on along the minus strand of JAKZSO010000161.1, from coordinate 2,363 downwards.
GATCTCGCCAGACGGTTATGGGCGGTTGGTGCTGGCGGAGGATGGATCTTTGGACGCAATCGTCGAAGACCGCGACGCCACTCCCGAACAACGGGAAATTGGATTGTGCAATTCCGGCATGATGGTAGTGGACGCAAAGGTGTTGTTCGATTTGCTCGGCCAGATCAAGCCGGACAACGCCAAGGGCGAGTATTATTTGACGGACATTGTCGCTCTCGCTCGCGCCCAAAATCTTGTGTGTGAGGTGGTCATGGGTGACGAGGATGAAGTCATGGGGGTGAACTCCCGCCTTGATCTCGCCAATGCCGAACTGATCGCCCAGGACCGCCTGCGGGAACAGGCGATGGCGGGAGGCGTCACCCTCATCGATCCCGCCAGCGTGACACTCAGCTTTGACACCGTGCTCGGCGCCGATGTGGTGGTCGAGCCCAACGTTTTTATAGGGCCCGGTGTTAGCATCGGAGCCAACGTGACAATAAAAGCTTTCAGTCATATTGAAGGTGCCGTCATCGGCGATGGGGCCACAATTGGACCGTTTGCCCGTCTGCGCCCGGGCACGGAGATCGGCAGTGCGGCGCGGATTGGGAATTTTGTCGAGACAAAAAACGCCAAGATTGCCGACGGGGCCAGGGCCAGTCACTTGTCCTATTTGGGTGATGCGATCATCGGCGAGGGCGCCAACATTGGGGCTGGGACCATCACCTGCAATTACGATGGCTTCTCGAAATCCACCACCGAGGTTGGTGCGGGCGCATTCATCGGCTCCAACACTGCCTTGGTCGCGCCGGTGCGCGTTGGCGCGGGCGCGGTGATCGGCGCCGGCAGTGTGATAACAAATGATGTCCAAGCCGATGCATTGGCCCTGACCCGGGTGCCAAAAAAGGAAATCAAAAGCTGGGCCGGAAAACGCCGGGAAGTTCAGGCGAAGAAAAATGCCCGCGCCAACCCCAAGAAAGGCTCTTGAGACTATGTGCGGCATCGTCGGAGTCGTTGGCAGTTCAACGGGGGCCGCTGTTCTCCTCGCCGAGGGCCTGAAGCGCTTGGAATACCGCGGCTACGATTCCGCCGGCATCGCCACCTTGGCGGACGGGAAAATCGACCGCCGCCGAGCCGAAGGGAAGCTCCATAATTTGCAAGAGCTCCTTGCCAAACAGCCCCTGGAGGGCGGCATCGGCATCGGCCACACCCGGTGGGCTACACACGGCGCGCCAACCGAATCAAATGCCCATCCTCATGCCACCAAAGCACTTGCTCTGGTCCACAACGGCATCATTGAAAATTATAAAGAGCTGCGGGAAGAATTGGTCGCGGCCGGCTACGAATTCGAGACTGAGACCGATACCGAAGCCGCGGCACAAATGATCACCCGATTCATGGATGGCGGCATGAGCCCCCAGGATGCCACCGCCGCGGCATTGGACCGGCTAGAGGGCGCCTTCGCTTTGGGTATTTTGTTTTCCGGCGAGGAAAACTTGTTGATCGCAGCCCGCCGCGGCAGCCCGTTGGTCATTGGTTGGGGCGACGGACAAATGTTTCTGGGATCGGATTCTTTGGCGTTGGCCCCGTTCACCGACCGGGTCAGTTACCTGCAAGATGGTGATTGGGCCGTGCTAACCAGCGACAGTGCCACAGTGCGCAATCAGGCGGGGGAGATTATCGAGCCCCAAATTTCCATCACCTCCCGATCTGGCTCGCCGGTGGGCAAGGGCGGGTTCCGCCACTTCATTCTGAAGGAAATTTACGAGCAGCCCGGCGTCATCGGCGAAACCCTGAATTCGTACTTCAATCCCGCGGATCGCAAGGTTCAACTCCCCGCCTCCGACCTTGATTTGGCGGCTGCGACCCGGGTCACGATCATCGCCTGCGGCACATCGTTCTACGCCGCCACCGTTGCCAAGTACTGGTTCGAAAGCATCGCCCAGGTCCCGGTGGAGATCGATGTGGCTTCGGAATTCCGTTATCGGGAATCCGCCATGCCCGCCGGAGGTTTGGCGGTGTTTGTCTCCCAGTCCGGCGAGACAGTAGATACGTTGGCGGCGCTCCGGTACGCCAAATCCCAAAACCAGGGCATCGTCGCCGTGGTCAATGTGGCGGAAAGCGCCATGGCGCGTGAGGCCGATTTGGTTTTCCATACCCACGCGGGGCCGGAAATTGGCGTCGCTTCCACCAAAGCATTCACCTGCCAGTTGGTGGTGCTGGCATGCCTGGCCATCGCCACCGGCGTCGCCCGTAAATCCATCAGTCACGAAAGGGAAGCGGCACTATGCCGGGCGATCGCCGAGGTCCCGGGCCGGGCAGCCGAAGTATTGAACCACGATGACCGGCTTCGGGAATTGGCTAAGGAGCTGGCCGAAGCCAAAGAC
>JAKZSO010000160.1:0-13663 GCA_047517625.1 Alphaproteobacteria bacterium | reverse complement strand
ATTTGTTTCCGTATTGTCGGCATTGTCCCAGGCGTTCCCCGACCACCGCATCATTGTCCGCCCGCACCCATCCGAAGACCACGCCGCCTGGCATCGGCAAACCGCTGGGCTAGGGAACGTCACGGTGGCCTTCGAAGGCAGCGTTATTCCCTGGATCGCCGGGGCACAGGCACTGATCCATAACAGCTGCACCACGGGGGTGGAGGCGTATTTGCTGGGCAAGCCGGTCATCGCTTACCGCCCGGCAACAGACGACGTGTTGGATTCGCATTTGCCCAACGCCTTGAGCCGCCAGGCGTTCGATCCAGACGAGCTAGTGGCGATGGTAAAGGACGGCCTGAGATCTGGGGCGCCGGTGGCAATCAGCGATCAGGCCGCGACGTACATCGCCGCCCAAACCGGGCCTTTGGCGGCGGAACGTGTGGCCGACGGCCTCGCGACTTTGGACCTGACCCCGGCGCCGGCAAGACCCAGAACGGGCGCCCAAATCCGCATCGCCGCCGCCAACGCCGCCGTCGTGCTCACACCGCTGGTTCGGCGGGTGCGGTTGGGGTCCAAAGCCCAGGCCTATGCCCAACAAAAATTCCCGGGGATCTCCTTGGCCGAGGTTCAAAACGCGTTGGCCGCGCTGGCAAGGGTAAGCGGCCGCTTCGCCGCTGTTCGCGCGGAACCCATGGCGGCGCGGAATTGTTTCCGCATCACAGCGGTACCCGGGCGGTGACCGACGCCACTATCAAGGGGGGATTGCGCAGGGCTCTGGCCAGATGGGTCAAGCCGCACCCTTGGGCCTATCGCATTTTTGTGGGTGCATGGAATGGCGGGTTTGGCTTGTGGTCCTTCGCTCGGGCCGCCGTCAATGGCCGGTTGTGGCAGGGCCGCAACGACGCCCGCCTTGCCGAATATTTGGGCCGCCAAGCGGTGTTTTCTTATCCCATCGGATTGAACCTTAGCGACGGCCCTAATGGTTTGCGGGCGGATTTGCAGCGCCTGGGCATCCCGTTCACCGAGGGCGGCTGGACCTTTTATTTGCCGCCGTCGCCCAAGCGTGACGAAGCGTTCCCGGAGTTGGCCCGTTCGTTTTCCGGGACAGGCCTGAAAATCCTGAAGGATTTCCGCGGGCCAAGACAATCCCACTACACCCCGCACGAAGCCAATCCCGCCCCCGGCGCGGCGCTGCTGCGGACGTTGACGCCCACTCCAATCGCTTTTGTGCGAGTCGCCAATGCTCTGAGCCAAGCGGGCCTGGGCGTCGCGGTTCGGGATATTGTGCGTCTACACGCGCCAGCGGCCGACCTCACAGCGTACCTCGTGGAGCATCTGGACGGCGGTTCGCCAACCGCGGACCATCACGCGGATTTCTTGGATCGTCTGCAAACTGTGCTGGATCGAGGTGACTTGGTGACCGCCATTCCCAGCACCAAAAACGCAAGCGATTTCGCCCCGCCGGTTTGCAATGGAAATCTGATCTTGGACGCGGATGGCAAGGCGCGCTACGTCGATTTCCAAGCCTTTGCCTTGGCCAACGAAAGCCGCTCAATCGAACGGGTAGCCGAGCGCGAGGCCGAGGTCACGCACTTTGGGGCTTCGCGTCTGCACCGGCCCGGCAAGTATCTGTACCAGGGCATTCCAGGCCTAAGCCCCGGCAAGCGCGACGTGAAAATGCGTTGGGCCGCTTACGCGGAAATGCTCGATCTGGCGCGTACGGACCTGGGTGGCAGTGTGGCACTCGATATCGGCTGCAACGCCGGGCTGATTTTGTACGAGGCCCTGGCGGCCGGGGCCCGGTGGGGGGTCGGCTGGGATATGCCCCAGGTCGCGGGAGCGGCCCGGCGATTGTTGGCATCGTTCGGCGTGACCCGGGCGACGATCATCGGCGGGGAAATTTCCGGCCAAACAGATTTCGCGGCGGGACTTCCGCCGGAATTGGTCCAGGCGCCATGCATCTTGTTTCATTTGGCGGTGTCAGAACACATCGGATTTCCTCCGGGCTTGGCTTCTCTGCCGTGGACCCACATGATCTACGAAGGTCATGCGGATCAAGACCTCCAAAAGGCCAGACAAACACTCGGCGGGGTGGACTGGTTGGAGGGCGAAATCGTCGCCGCTCGCATGGTGAGCGACGGCGATTCCCCGGCGCGCCCGGTGCTGCTGCTGAAGCGATGACCGCCGCACGTTTTGCCGGGGCCGCAACCATAGACGCGTTTTTGCACGGGTGGCTGGACGGGCGCTTGCTGACCGGCGCGAATGCCGAGGCCTTCAACACATACTACGCAAGCTATCGCCGCAGCTTTTCCGCGCGGGCCCGCCAGCACTATGCCCAGCAGATAACCGAAATCGAGACCCGGGTTCGGGCTAATCCCGGCGCCCGGGTGCTGGAGGTTGGCTGCGGCATGGGCACCGAATCCTTGTGGTTGGCGATGTGCGGCGCCGACATCATGGGCATCGACGTGCGCTCCGAACGTTTGGCAGTCGCCCAGAACCGGCATCAGGTTTTGGCAGACGAAATGGGGCGCAAGCTGACCGCCGAATTTTCCAACACTTCGCTGCTTGACCTCGCCGATGACAAAAAATTCGATTTCATTTGGATGGAACAAACGTTTCATCATTTAGAACCGCGCGCCCAGTCCGTGGCGAAAATCGCGGCGCTGTTGAAGCCCGGTGGTGAAGTGGTGATTTCCGAAGCCAACGCCTGGAACCCGTTTTTGCAGGCACAGTTGTTTTTGCGCCGGGGTCTGCCAAAGGTGGTGACCATGACCGTAGCGGATGGCGGTAAGCATGCGTACGGGGACGAACGGGTGACCACGGCTGGGGGCTTACGCAAAATCTTGGCGGCGGCCGGAATCGAACAAGTTTCCGTGCGCCATTTCCGCGCCTTCCCCAACCGCGCGGTGTTCCAGTCGGTGGCGGGCCTGGAGCGTGCCTTGGCCGCCGCCGAAATCGTGCCGCTTCTCACCCACTTCAATTACGTCGGCGTGCGAAAAGACGCGCCATGACGAAATTATTGTTTCTGCTGAACGATGCGCCTTTCTTTGTCAGTCACCGGCTGGTGCTGGCCAAGGCCGCGCTGGACGCTGGCTGGGACGTTCACGTAGCTGTGCCCTTTGACGAGGGCGCGGTCGGCGTCATCGAAGGCGCGGGCATCATCTATCACCATATACCGCTGCGCCGGGGCGCCCGGGGCCTGGTAAGTGAACTCGCATTGGTCGGCGCCATGTGGCGGTTGATTGGCAAACTGCGACCGGATGTCCTGCACGCGGTAACCATGAAGCCGGTGTTGTACGGCGGCGTCATCGCCCGCATGCGCCGGGTGCCCGCCGTTGTTCATGCGATCACTGGGTTGGGGTACTTGTTTCTGATTGACGGCGCTGCGGCGCGGTTTCAGCGGGGCCTGGTCAAGCTCCTCTACACCGTGGCCCTGGGCCACTCCAACGTCCGGGTCATTTTCCAGAACCCGGACGACTTGGCGTTGTTTCAGGCCGGCCGCATGGTGCGCCCCAACACCCATGTTACGATCAAGGGCTGCGGGGTTTCGATGAAAGACTTTGCACCGTTGCCCGAGCCTGATGGCGATCCGGTGGTGTTGTTCCCGGCCCGGATCATCGGCGACAAAGGCGTGCGAGAATTCGTCGAAGCCGCGCGTACGTTGCATGACAGTGGCGTAAAAGCGAACTTTCGCCTCGTGGGCCGCACCGACCCCGACAATCCGACGGACATCGGCGAAGCCACCGTACGCAAGTGGGAGGCGGAAGGCATTGTGGAATGGCGGGGCTTCGCCACCGACATGGCCGCTGAGTTCGCTGACAGCCACATCGTTTGCATGCCGTCCTATCGCGAGGGATTGCCGCGGGTTTTGATCGAAGCCGCCGCCTGTGGCCGGGCCATTGTCACGACCGACGTTCCTGGCTGCCGGGAAGTGGTCCAAAATGGAAAAACGGGAATTTTAGTGCCCCCCCGGAACGGGGCGGCGACCGCCGCGGCCCTGGGTCAACTTATCGAAGACGCCGACCTGCGTCAGGCCATGGGGGCGGCTGGTCGCAAATGGGCTGAACAGAATTTCTCAGTCGCTGAATTCATCGCCGACTCCATGGATGTTTATGACCAGGTCTTGGGCGAAACAAAAAAAGTCGCCGCCGAGTAATGCCGGTCTGGGGGAAAAGCGCATTGGGATTGGCGGCGTTCGCTGTGATGCCGGTGGCGGTTTTGTCGTCCCAGGGGCTGACGCTGCTGTTTGTGCTGATCGGGCTGGGATCCTTGATCGCTGGTGGTTGGCAGGGCCGCTGGCCGTTTTCACCCATCTTGATTCTTTTGGCGTTGGGCGTTGCTTGGGCGGCGGTGACCAGTTTTTGGGCCCTGGCAGCTAATGACGCTCTGGCCTTGGCGGGATCGCTGGCGGTGCTGTTCATCGTCGTTGTCTTGTTGCTGGATCGGGCGGGCAGGGTAGCGGCCCCCGAGCGCGTGCTTACTGGGACAATGTTGGTAGCGGGATTTGCGTTGGCGAGCGCCTTATTGGCGGTGGAGTTGATTGCCGATCTGCCCCTGGCCAAACTGGTCCGCGGCGCCCGGCCGGGCCAGGATAATTTGGAACTGTCCCTGCTGACCCCGGCGCTCACCGTGTTGGTTCTGATGGCGTGGCCCACGGCGCACGTGATTTCGCATCGATGGAAACGCGCGGTGGTGGTGGTCCCCGTCGTCGTTATTGGCCTCGTTTGGCTGGGCGACAGCGTCACCGCATGGATCGCGATTGGCGCAGGTTTGGCGGCGTTTGGTCTGGTGGCGGCGTTTGGCAAACGCGGGGCGGCCGGGCTGGGATTCGCCGCAGCTTTGTTTGTCCTGGCCGTGCCCCTCGTGGCTCAAGTGGTAACCCCTGACCGAGCCGAGCAGCTCTTGGCGGGCGTGCGCCCATCGGCAATCCACCGCATTTACACGTGGGAATTCACCGCGGACAGGATCGCCGAGCATCCCTTCGTCGGATGGGGCCTGGATTCGTCCCGGGCGATTCCCGGGGGTCAGGAGTTGGTGGTGCAAGATGGCCCGGCGCTTTCCTTGCACCCTCACAATGCTGGTCTGCAAATTTGGTTGGAACTGGGCCTGCCTGGGGCGGTGATCCTGGCAGCCTTGCTGCTGGTCATTGGCCGTGGTTTGGCCGGACTGGCCCGACCCGCCATGGCCCCGGCAGCGGCGGCGTTCGCGGCGGCGTTTGTGTTCGCCAGTTTGTCGTTTGGCATTTGGCAAAACTGGTGGGTCGCCGCCCTGGGGCTCACCGCCGTTCTTTGTCGGGCGATTTTTGCCGAAACGCTAATCGAGAACACACCTTGATGCTGTCTTGGCAATGGCTGACGGTTATCACCGTCGGCGCTTTTTCCGCCGCATGGCTGGGCACCTGGGGGATATTGGTGTTGCTGCGGGGGCGCGACATGCTCGACCACCCCAACGCCCGATCAAGCCACGCCACCCCGACCCCTACCGGTGGCGGAATCGCAGCGATCGCGGCCTTGATCGGGGCGTGGGTGTTGGTGGCGGCTTTTGGCCCGCCGGAATGGGGGGCGAATGTGATTGCCACAGCGGCGGTGGCAAGCTTGGGCGCGCTGCTCGCCATTCTTTCGTTGCTGGATGATTTGCGCGGCGGCTTGTCACCGGCGCTCAGGTTTGGTTTTCAGACGTTGGCAGTTGTGGGTGGCTTGGTGGCGCTGCCTGGGCAAGTGTTCCAGGGGCTGCTGCCGCCGGTCGGCGACGCTATCGCGGTGATTTTCGTCTGGCTGTGGTTCATTAACCTGTTCAATTTCATGGATGGCATCGACGGCATCGCTGGGGTTCAGGCGACTGCCATCGGAGTCGGCGTAGCGCTGGTGGCGTCCGGGGCCGGACTGGCGACTTTCCACACTGTGTTCGGTATGGCGGCGGCGGCCACCGCCCTGGGTTTCCTGATGTGGAATTGGGCGCCAGCCAAGGTTTTCATGGGGGATGTGGGCAGCGTCGGATTTGGCTATTTGCTTGGCTGGCTGCTGCTTGTTTTGGCGGCCAACGGTCAGTGGGCGGCGGCGCTGATCCTGCCAATGTACTTCATCGCCGATGCCACGATCACATTGGCTCGCCGAGCTCTGGCGAGGCAAACCTTGTGGCGGGCTCACCGGGACCACTTCTATCAGCGCGCGGCGGCGGCCGGCGATCATGGTGCCATTACGCGGGCGGTGATGATCGGCCAGGTCGGGTTGGTGATTTTGGCGGGGTTCGTCGCCGTGGCCCCGGGCAGCGAGATTTCCGGGGTATCGGCGGCAGCGGTCCTGGTGGCGGCCCTGTTGTGGTACCTTCGCCGGATTGCCGCCCGCTAAAGGAATACTGTGAAGCCCATTCCATTTAATATTCGCATCGCGACCGTCGCCAGCCATGACGTTTTCATGGCGGCGGCGAGTTTCGAGCTGTCATTGTTGGTCCGCTATGGCGCCCAGGGGGCGGTCCAGCCGCTTGGGTTTTTGTGGCAAGGCACGGCGTTGTTCACCCTGGTTTGCGGGCTGGTGTTTTGGCGCTCGGGGCTGTACCGGGGCATTTGGCATTACGCTTCGATCAACGATCTGATCGCTATCGTCCGCTCTGTGAGCATCGCGGTGGCGATTTTCCTGCCGGTTCTGTTCGTACTGACGCGCTTAGAGGCCTACCCGCGATCGGCTGTCCCCATCAACTGGGCGCTGTTGATCGTGATGCTGACCGTGCCACGGTTCTTGTACCGGGCACTGAAAGACGGAAACTTCCGCGCGGTCTTCGACCGCGCCGACCCTGCCCAAGTGCCAGCCCTGGTTGTTGGCGCCGGTGACGCGGCCGAAGCGTTTATCCGCGAAATGGCCCGGTCCAAGTCATCGCCTTACCGTGTGGTGGGCATTGTCGATGACCGGCCCGGCCGCGTCGGCCGCGACATCCGCGGCGTTCGGGTGCTTGGCGCCATTTCGGAGCTTAAATCAGTGGTGGCGGCGCTGGATGCCAAGAACAAACGCCCACACCGGATCATCTTGGCGGGCGCGTCCCTGGATGGGCCGGTGGTGCGCGGGATTGTTGACCAAGCTGAGGCGTTGGGCATGGCCATGGGCCGGGTCCCTCGCATGACCGACCTCGGCGGCGAACCCATCGAAGTCCGCAAGGTGGCCATCGAGGATTTGTTGGGCCGCCCCCAAACGGTGCTTGACCGCACCGCCATGCGCACCTTGATCGAAAATCGCCGGGTGCTGGTGACTGGAGCGGGGGGCACCATTGGCGCCGAACTTGTGCGTCAGATCGCCGATCTTGGCCCCAGCCAATTGGCGCTAGTTGATAACGGTGAGTTCAATCTGTACGCCATCGATCAGGAATTATCTGAGACGTCTCCGGAGATATCCCGGGCGGCGTATCTCGGCGATGTGCGCGATGCCGGGCGCCTCGATGAAATATTTGCGGGGGAACGGCCAGAGCTGATTTTCCACGCCGCCGCACTCAAGCACGTGCCCTTGGCGGAAGCCAATCCCAACGAAACGGTGCTGACCAACGTCATCGGCACCCGCAACGTGGCCGAGGCCGCGCGTAAAGTTGACGCATTGGCCATGGTGCTGATTTCCACCGACAAAGCCGTGGGCGCCGCCGGAGTCATGGGCGCGTCGAAACGGGTTGCGGAGCTCTATTGCCAAAGCCTCAATGCCCAAGACGTTGGGTCAACCCGGTTTGTCACGGTGCGGTTCGGCAATGTCTTGGGCTCCACCGGATCGGTGATCCCGTTGTTCCAGCGACAGCTCGCAGCCGGGGGGTCGCTCACTGTAACCGACCCGGACGCCACGCGCTATTTCATGACCGTCAACGAAGCCGTGGAGCTGGTGCTCCAGGCCTCGGCTATTCCACCCGAGGTCGCCGGTGCGGATACGGTGTTTGTGTTGGACATGGGCGAGCCGGTGCGCATCCAAGATCTTGCCCGGCAGATGATCCGGTTGTCGGGCAAACGCCCCGGCAAGGATGTGGCAATCGAATTCACCGGCCTGCGTCCTGGCGAAAAGCTGACCGAGGCTCTTTTCCACGAATCCGAAAATTTGCGCGCCACCGGCTTGAACGGGGTCCTGTTCGGCGCCGCGCCGGTGATCGAATACAAGATGTTGGCCCCAAGGATCGATCAGCTCCAGGCCGCGGCGGCTGAAAATCGCAGCGACGAAACCCGCTCCATTTTGTCTGATCTAGTTCCGGAATATCCGGGTGGGTCTGGGGCCCAGTCCGCCGCCGCGGCTTCTTAGGTTTTCGATTCAGATTTACGCGGCGCCAATGCTGCGAAGCAGCAAACGTCAACGAAGCACGCCACGATCTGATCTGCACCTCGTCTTTGCCGTTCAGATTCACGCGCCCTCAAGGGGCGCGATCTGCACTAATCGAACAGCGCGTAGATTTCGTCCTGATCGTTGCCTTCGCCGGCAAGCTGGGGGCCGTTCAACAACGCCTCGTCGCCGGATACGTCCTCTTCGTCGGCCACCGCACGCTCTTCTTCTTCCGAGACGGCGACACCGTGGGCGCTCAGCAGTTGGGAAATCCGGTCTTCAATGTACGTCAGCGTTCCGACGACTTTCTGGATACGCTGGCCGGTGATGTCTTGGAATGAGCAGGCCTCGACAATGCGCATGCAGGCCGCGTCGACGACGCCCTTGTAGACCTCGGGGTCCGAGCCATCGGCTTCCATCATTTCTTCGGCGGCTGCTATAATGGTGTTTGTGGCTTCTTCGGTGGCCCCGACAATGGCGTCCAATTCCTGGTCGGCGCTGGGGAGTTTCTCGCCCTGAATTTTCCCGGCCTGAAGCTTGGCAATCTCCGTTCGCGTTTGGACAATGTGGCTCGAAAGTTCTTGGAATTCTTGGTACAGCGACACGTCGATGGTGCCGAAATAGCGCTGCATGATGGTGATCAGTACTTCGGCCACGCTGGCCACGTCGGCGATCCCCACCTGGTCTTGCTCTTCGTCGCGAAGAACATCCACCAAGCCGCGGATGCGGACATTCAATGTATCAATATCTATTGCGTTCACGGCTTGTCCCCGGTGCTCCCGAACAGAGGGGCAAAGATTGCACGGGGATGCTTAAGGTTCCCTTAAGCACGCCTGCCGATGTCCCACGAAATCAATGCGTTGACAGAGCACGATCCGGCCAAATGGTTCCATCTGGCCAGATCGTGCTCCGGGCCACCTCGTGCTTCAGGGTAGCAAAACCGTAGCGCCGGCGGTGGCTCTCGCCTCTAAATCCATATGCGCTTGGGCCGCGTCTTTTAAGGGATATACCTGGCCGACTTCTGGGACGAGCGATCCCACCTGAACCGCGTTGAAAACCGCTTCAGCCAAGGCATTTAGCTGTTCGGGGCGCTCTGTATGATGGAACAGACTGGGCCGGGAAAGGGTCAGGGATTTCGCCGCTAGCGTGGGAATTTCCACATTCGCCACGGACCCCGACGCATTGCCGAACGTGACCATGTGGCCGAGGGTGGCCAACGCCTCAAGCGATCTCGCAAAGGTCGCCTTTCCGACCCCGTCGTAGACAACATCGCAGCCGCGCCCGTTGGTGAGTTCCAACGTCCGGTCCGTAAAATCCTCGGTCGTATAGTTGATGACGTGGTCGCAACCGTGGCCTTTAGCGAGGGCCGCCTTTCGCGGTGTCGACACCGTCCCGATGACCGTGGCTCCCAGGGCTTTGGCCCACTGGCACAGGTACAGCCCCATGCCTCCGGCCGCCGCTTGGACCAGCACAAATTCTCCCGGCTGGACCGGGTGGGTGCGGGTCAACAAATAGGCTGCGGTCATGCCCTTTAGCATCAGGGTCGCCGCATCCTGGTCGGCAATTGTTTTGGAGATTTTGACCAGTCGCGAGGCGTCAATGACCCGGGCCTCTGCGTACGCGCCGATGGGCCGGGTCGCATAGGCCACCCGGTCGCCGACGGAAACAGTCTCCACACCGTCGCCCACGGCTTCGACGACACCAGCCGCCTCCATGCCGATTGTGATGGGGAATTCGGGGATCGGGTATTTGCCCATGCGGTGATACACGTCAATGTAATTTACCCCGATCGCCGTATGGCGAACCGACGCTTCGCCCGGTCCCGCATCGGGCACAATCACCGCTTCCCAGGCGAAAACCTCCGGCCCCCCGGCCTCGTACTGAACGATTGCGTGTGTCATCGACGACCTTCGATCGTTAGATTCTTGTCGCTTTTGCGGGCCTCCACTATACAGCCGCTTCAATGATCGTTTTGCGCCATCTCGATAATCCACCAGCCGCCGCCACCGGCGCGGCCGTCGCGCTGGGCAATTTCGATGGGGTGCATCGCGGCCACAAGGTAGTCATCGACACCGCGGTGCGCGCGGCCCGGGAGTTGGGCGCGCCCTCTGCGGTGCTTACCTTCGAGCCCCATCCCCGGGATTTGTTTGCGCCCGGAGAGGACCCCTACCGGATAACGCCGTTTCGATCCAAGGCCGCGCGGTTTCAGGATTTGGGCGTCGATGTGATGGTGGCGGTGCCGTTCACCCGGGCGTTTTCGCAAACAACCGCAGGAGATTTCGTCGCCAAGTATTTAGTGGGCGGGCTGCAAGCGCGCCACGTGGTCACCGGTTATGATTTCGCCTTTGGCCACAACCGCGCGGGCGATCAAGCGTTCCTGGAAGCCAAAGCCAATGCACACGGGTTCGGCTTGACCGTGGTTGCGCCGGTCGGCGTCGAAGGCTCCCACGATGTGTTTGGCTCCAGCCACGTGCGCCGGCACTTGCGCGCGGGTGACCCGGTCAAGGCCGCCGAGCATCTGGGCGCGTGGTGGGAGATTTTAGGCCGGGTACGCCCGGGTGCGTCGCGCGGTCACGATCTTGGCTACCCCACCGCAAACCTTGATTTGGGCAACGTGCTGCGACCGAAATTCGGTATCTACGCCGTCCGGGTACGGCTCGAAGGCGAAGACCAGTGGCGGCCGGGAGTCGCCAACCTTGGCATCCGGCCGATGTTTGAAGGCGATGTGCCGTTGCTCGAAGTCCATCTATTCGATTTCGACAAGGGCCTGTACGGGCGCCACATGTGCGTGGCTCTGGTGGAATATCTGCGGCCGGAAGCCAAGTTCGAGTCCACCAAGGCGCTGTCCGCGGCGATGGATGGCGACTCTGCCAACGCCCGGCGCATCCTGGCTGACCCCGGCTACGGGCAAGACCGCTTCATGGCGTGACACCATGCCGGAGCGCTGGTAAACCATGTTGATGGTCGATGCGCGGACAATACTGCTGCTGCAACGAATTACGGGCCCGGCCCTTTAACCCGGGGCCGGAAGAATCGCCACGCCCGCAGCCGTATTGATAAGGCAAATCTGATGCCCGCCGAGTATCGATCCACCGTATTTTTGCCACGCACCGACTTTCCTATGAAAGCCGGGCTGCCCAAGGCCGAACCCGTCATGCTGGAACGCTGGCGGGAAATGGACCTGTTCCAACGCCTGCGCGACGACGCCCGGGGCCGCGAAAAATTCATCCTCCATGATGGCCCGCCATACGCCAACGGCCACCTCCACATCGGCACCGCGCTCAACAAGATTTTGAAAGACGTGGTCAATCGATCCCAACAGATGATGGGCAAGGACGCCAATTATGTGCCCGGTTGGGATTGCCACGGCTTGCCGATTGAGTGGCAGATCGAGCAGCAATACCGCAAGCAGGGCAAAGACAAAGACGAGGTTCCTGTCCTTGAACTGCGCGCGGAATGCCGCCGCTTTGCGGAAAAATGGATCGAAATTCAGTCCGCGGAATTCCAGCGCCTCGGCGTGATGGGCGACTGGGCGAACCCCTACACCACGATAAAGTTCTCCGCCGAAGCTCAAATCGCCGCCGAGCTGATGAAGTTCGTCATGAATGGCGGCCTGTACCGGGGGTCCAAACCTGTCATGTGGTCGCCGGTGGAAAAGACCACTCTGGCTGAGGCCGAGGTGGAGTATCACGACCACGAATCGACCACGATTTTTGTCCGTTTTCCAGTCATCGACGGGCCGGCGGAAATCGCCGGGGCCGCCGTGATCATCTGGACTACCACGCCGTGGACCATGCCCGGCAACCGCGCCGTCGCGGTGGCGCCGGATCAGAGCTATGTGCGCCTGGGTGTGACAGAGGCCGCCGCCGGCAGCTTGGCCCGGGTGGGGGAAGAAATCGTTCTGGCCGTGCCTTTGGTGGACCAAGTGTGCGCCGAGGTGGGAATCACGGGCCGCAATATTGTCTCCGAATTCTCCGGCCAGGTGGTTGCCGGGGCGACCCTGTCCCATCCCTGGCGGGGCAAAGGCTACGATTTCGATGTGCCAGTGTTGGCGGCGAATTTCGTCGAAATGGATACTGGCTCCGGCTTTGTCCACATCGCCCCGGGGCATGGCGCTGACGATTTCGTCTTGGCCCAGGAACATGGCATCGAAGTGCCCTTTACGGTCGGCGAAGATGGCACGTTCCTGGATCATGTTCCGATGTTTGCCGGCCAGCATGTGTTCAAGGCCGACGACCCAGTGTGCGAAGCCATGATCGCCGCAGGCACCCTGTTGGGCCGGGGCAAAATCACCCATTCCTACCCCCATTCGTGGCGCTCAAAGGCGCCGGTGATTTTCCGCAATACGCCCCAGTGGTTTATCTCCATGGACACCAACGACTTGCGTGCCAAGGCTTTGGCCGCCATCGATGAAGTCCGGTGGGTGCCGGATTCCGGGCGCAGACGGATCCAGTCCATGATCAAAAGCCGCCCCGCCTGGGTGGTTTCCCGGCAGCGTTCCTGGGGGGTGCCGATCACCGTGTTCTACGACAAGGATACGTTCGAGCTTTTGCGAGACGAGGCGGTCAACCATCGTATTCTCGAGGCCTTCCGGGACCGGGGCGGCGACTGCTGGTTTGATGGCGACCCCAAGCGGTTCCTTGGAACCGACCACGACCCAGAAAAATACGAAGCATCGTCGGACACCTTGGATGTGTGGTTTGATTCCGCCTCCACCCACGCCTTTGTATTGGAGCAGGATGCGGATTTGGCATGGCCGGCATCGCTCTACCTAGAGGGCTCTGATCAACACCGGGGCTGGTTTCATTCGTCGCTTTTAGAATCATCTGGCACCCGTGGCAGAGCTCCCTATGAGGCTGTCGTGACCCATGGCTTCGTGATGGATTCGCAAGGCCGCAAGATGTCGAAATCCCTGGGCAACGTCACCGCGCCGGAAAAAATCACGGATCAGTTCGGCGCCGATATCCTGCGCCAGTGGGTGGTATCGTCGGACTATTCCGAAGACCTGCGCATCGGTGACGAAATCGTCAAAAGCCAAGTAGATGCCTACCGTCGGCTGCGCAACACGCTGCGCTATTTGCTCGGCAACCTTTCCGATTTCTCCGATGCCGAGCGCATTGATCCGGCGGAAATGCCTGAACTCGAACGCTGGGTTCTTCACCGGCTGTCGGAACTGGACGCCCTGGTGCGCCAGACCGCGGATGATTTTGAATTCCACAAGATGTTCGTGGCCCTGTACAATTTTTGCACCGTGGATCTGTCCAGCTTTTATTTCGATATTCGCAAGGATTCTCTTTATTGCGACGGGGCAGCATCGGTTGCTCGGCGCTCGGTGCGCACGGTGCTGGACCATGTTTTCAATCATCTGACGGCTTGGCTTGCTCCCATCCTGTGCTTCACCGCAG
>JAKZSO010000159.1:0-6538 GCA_047517625.1 Alphaproteobacteria bacterium | reverse complement strand
GTTCCATTGCCCGGCCATCGCCTACGCTTCGACTTGGAGTTGCTGCTTGTAGAACCCGTCCGCTCGCAGGATTTTGACGGCGTACAGCATCACCGCAGTCACAACGATTTGACCCATTCCGGCTTTGGTAATTTCGTCCGGGATCAGCGTGACGCCTTCCCAAACTGGAGCCACCATATCTCGCCGAGAACCGAGTCGGATCACGGCGAGCTGCTTCTTGGAAGCGACGCCCGGAACGTGCGCCGACACTCGGACGCCGCCACTGACTTGCATCAGGTCTTCGAGCGCCGCTCGATCGCCAGCGTTGGCGGAACGGAAAGCCGCCGCCGCATGGCCGTAGGTGGCAGCGCCCATGACGATCTTGAGATCGCCCACGCTCGCGGCATACTTGCCGTCTACTCGACCGTACCCAAGCTCGCTGCGATAGTGAGCATACGACGCCTCGGCCGAGGAATTGTGATTCGGCAGGTTGGTTCCGGCCAACAGGCCGTCGGTGCCAGCAAGAATTTGCTGGTCCATCTTGTCGGACAGCGCATCGCTCAGGTTCGCCCGCAACGCTTCGTCCATGCCGCTAAACCGTGCGCGGTCCTCGCGGCTGTAAAAGAAAGACGCTTGGATACGCGTCGGGCTCAGCACGTCGGCGCTGAAAGAGCCGGTCGTTTCGGCCTGGGCAGCGTTCTCGGCAGGGGTGCCAGAGGTGGCGTTCGTCGTGAGCACGGGATAGACCGCTTCGCCCACAGGCACGGTCGGCATGTCGATTCCCAGGAAAGCCGCGCATGACATTGGAAATACGCCCGGAATAATCTCGGCCTGATTTTGGGCCACCTGCCCAGGTGCTGGCGTAACAGCCCGAGTTTCCAACATGGTCAGCGGGATCACGTTCGCGGCAAGGTGATAGTGGGCTTGCAATTCGGCCTCGGGGCCAGTGGTGGCCCGATGCTCAAGCGTGGACTCGAAGATGTTGCCGACGTTCGCCCGGTCGATCAGGGACCGCAACTCACGGTTTTCGCCATCGGTGACGGTCGTGGTGGTGATGTTGGGAACATCTTCGGCCACGATGGCGGCCCTGGCCTCGGTCTCAAGTTCTTGCAATCTGGTAGTGAGTCCGCCCATCTCGGTACGCTGTTCGTCGGACATTTCGTCAATGGAGAGCAGAGCGTTGAGCGCTTCGCGCTTGGAGCTCATTTCGAGCGCGACTCGTTGACTGGCTTTCATGGTTCTGGGCCTTTTGCTGGCGGTGAGAAAAGTCTATCTGCGCAACAATATAACCCAAATACGCAATATTATTTCCTTTTATTGAAAGATTATGTCCCTTAAACGAAATAAAAGGGGTGCCATTTTGGCACCCCTTTTGGTGATGGCGAGGGGGGGGTGCCAAAATGGCACCCCCCCTAAGGCGGGGGAAGAGGGGGACCATTTTGACCCCCCTTTCTGCTCAGACGCCAAAAGGGGGACCATTTTGGCCCCCCTTTTTGCTCAGACGCCCAAAGGGGTATCATTTTGACACCCCTTTTCTAGCTAGTAGACCTTGCCCGGGACAACCACTAGCTAGGGGGGGGCCAAAATGGACCCCCCCTTATGGGTTGTAATTCCTCCACGCATCGCGCTCTGGATCAGGCCCGGCAAGGTCGGCCCTAGACTTGGTGAAATGGCAGCCACGGCACAAGGTTTGAAGCCCCTCGGGGGGCCACCAAGCACCACCGAACTGCACCGGGATGATGTGATCGACCTCTAACCTTCCGGCCTTGCCGCATGACCGGCAACGGAACCCGTCGCGGCTCAGTACGGCTTGCCGTACCACCGCCCACCGGCGCGGGTTTGTTGTGGCAGGGTGTTTAAGTCGTGCCAAGGTATGCACCTGCTCGCTTGGGCTTTGCCCGCGACCGTTGGAAGACGCCCGCTCCAAGCACGAGCGCGGCGGCCACGTCATCGCGGCTGGTGTTGTTCGACGCTTTCTTAGTGAGCCGAGTGTTGCCTTGATCGTCGTTTTTCACCATCGCAACGGACAGACTGGCCGCCAACAGTGGCCGCGAAGTTTCCTCCACGGACAGCGGGCCGTCCTTCACGAGCCGACGCAGCGAGCGAATATCGTCGCCCGCCTCGGACCACCTACTAACGCGCGGCACGACCTGCGTTCCGTTGACGCAATCCTTCAGTTCACCAAACCGGAACCGGTCGCAGACAATCAATTCGGGTTCGCCCCAGGCTTCAGTGATGGCGGCCATGAGCGCCGCCGGTGGCTGTACGCGAAGCCCATGCGCCATGCGAAGCCGTCCGGTTTCGAGCAGGCGGGCATAGGTGCCGCGTGCCACTTGGTCGCGGTCTTCCTGAGTGTCGATATCCGGTATGCCGGGCGCGATGGCCAGCGCCTCGACGCGGCCCGATTGCCATATCGCCGTTGCCGCGCTCCATGCCCGGCCGCCGCCCAAGTCAATCGCCACGATGGGACGCCCTCGCCGGTCGGCGACTTCCCGGCTTGCCATTTGTTCGAAATCGTCCACGGTCAGCAACATCGTGGCTTCGTCGGCGCTTGGCAGGTTCAGACGATAACTCATGAACCGGGCCTTGAGCCGAGAGTCGGCGATGGCCGCTTTCAGTTCGCCCCGTAGCTGTTTGCGGAATTCAGGCGATATTCTTGTCAACGGATTGACGCGGCGGACCTCACGCCAGTCGTCCCATTTGCTCCTATCACCTTGCAGACATTTGATGGCGCGCCCTTGCCCGGACTTGCCCAGGGCCAGTTCGTGCCACCATCCAGCCGTCGCCGGTGACAGAGTTCCGATGTACAAGGACCGCAACGGCGAGCCGGGTTTGCCTTTTGCTGTTTCGATTGCGTCAAAGAGTAGCTGCCCGCCGGTGACTTCCCATGATCCTGGTTCGTCGGCAATGACCCAGGGGCAACCCACTAGGCCGAAAGCGGTTTTTCCGTTCGAGCCCAGCACCCTCAACCGTGTGTTGGTGGCCTTGTGCAAGATCGCTGCCCGGGTGGCAGAATCAATGAAGCGGTATCCGCCAAGCCCTTCCAGTTCTGCCCGGGCAAAGCGATAAACGATCCGGGCTTGCTCGATGCTGGCGGCGCATAGGACCGACTCGGTGCCGGGCCGGAATAGTGCATCGGACGGCGTTAGAATTCTCTCCACGAGGTGCGCGGCAAGCCGGGATTTGCCGTTGCCTCTAGGCAGACTCAGAGCCGCAAGGTGCGTCCCCGGCGCCGTCGCGGCGGTCAAGAATTTGATCTGAAAGGGTTCTAGTTGAAGCATGACTTACACAGAGCAGACCCCTAGCGTTGATTGGCCCTCGCGGTCGAAAGTGCAGCAGGGTCCCACGGGGTCATTCGGCCTCTTGCTGCGGCCCTGGCCGCCCGACGGCCTGGAAATGGTTGGAGATCTCAGATGCCAGCAGCAACCGAGCGGCTTCCAAACGGAAGAACGTCGCCAGCGAAGTATCCTCGACCATGCCCATGAGCACGTCTTTCACCTTGTCCTTTTTCACCAACATAACTTCAATCCTTTCAGTGTTTTCCTCTTGCTATGGTTCAGACAAACCGGTAACCCTTTCCGCTCTAGGCAGGCACGCAAGCCTTACCTGTTGCCCCTGACCATGGGGACCACCGTTCGGGCGGTGGCGCGTACTTGGTACCCTTTCTCCGCCGACACAGCGGAGCCACAAACGGGGGGTCAATCCCCTTCGTGCGCTGCCCTTACGGCTTTGCCTAGCAATCTCATCCGAACCTGAATGAGCACCGGGATGGAATGTCTACGCGGTAGCAAGCCGCGAGGGTCGGGTTTCGACCAGAGCCCGGAATTCCGCCTCGGCCCGCAACGGCCTCGGCTCTTGGTATTTGGTTCTATCGCCCCAAGAGGGCGCGTCACGGGCCGTGCGTACCGGCCCCGGCTTTTTTTGTTGGTTGATGGAAACTCGGTGACAGGGTGGGGGTTCGCGTGAGCGCTTGAGCCACGCGAAGCGAACCCACGCCCGGATTGAGCGAGCGCCTCTGGCCCCAGGTCGGGACGAAAATTCGCCCTCGCAATTCTGTGCCGATGTGGGTTAGATTCGTTCAGCAAAACAGGGTTCAATCCTGGGTTGCGCCGTCGGCTCGGACCTTTGGAGTCTGAAACCGAGACTAAAATTGGCCGGGGGCGGTATTGCCTCCGGTCTCTTAGTTTTAGCCCAGGGCGGTGCCGCATACAAGATATTGTGCGCCCGGTCCAATGGGCCACCATATGACCGTGGCCTTGTCGCCAATCGCCGGGAATTGGCCAGTGCTCACACGGATTGCCGTGAATTCGCCAGTTCAAGCGCTTTGCAGCGACGTTTGAGCGCTTTGATTTCTCGCACCGCGTCGGCGTGTTTGCTTTGCCAGTTGCCGACAGACGCTTTGAGCGTTCGAACAAGTTCGGCTTGGTTGTTGAGCTTGTCGATCGCCTTCCGGCTTTTCGGGTCGGCGGCCTCTTCCATGATCGCGGTGCGTTCTTCGGCGGCGGCAAGATCGGCTTCAAGACCTGAAATGATTGTGGCGGGATCGACCTCGGCAGGCACAGGCAGGGCGGCGGCTGGCTGGGGCGGCGGTTTGAGCCCACGGATAGACGACCGAATAGACACTCCCAAATCACCGACGCTGGTGATTTGACGGGCCAGCATCATAAATTCGTTGGCGGTTGAGTCCGCGATCCCGGTTGTTGCCAGCCAAGGCAAAAACTCGCCGTGCTTCAGGCGGTTTTTCTTTTCGACAAGGTGCTGCCCCAGTGCCCAGGCGTCTTCGACTGCGCTTCGCTCGGCGGTCTTATGATCCGCAAGCGCGGCGTCAACACTTTGATTTAATTGAGCAATCTTGCGGTCAAGATTCTCGTCGGAGAGCACCGAAAACGATATGTTGCGCGAAGTCGCGTGACTTCCGGCGCTGGTTTGGGGTAAATTCTTTGGGTGATTCAAGGGTTCAGGCCTTGGGTTGCGTCGCCGTCGCGGAACGTTGGAATTCCGTTACAGCAGAGCCGGGGGCGTCATTGCTCCCGGCTCCGGTTATTTGTGCACAACCAAATCAAAAACGCAAGATGTGGTGTCGGGCCGCCCAATGCGGACGGCAAAGCCGCTTGGCGTACCATGCGGCCTGGCATTTGCAATTGACAATGCCAGGCCGCCAGCCCTTACATTGTCAATTGTAAATCGTGGCAGCAAATCGCCGCGCCTTGTCTATTGCAAACGTGGCCACAAATCGACCGCATTTTCACGTTTGGCTTCGGGCCCAAACTGGCCGAATTTTCTATCGCCTCGCCTACCCGTACCACACGAGGCAAGGCGCCGGTCAGTGGGCGAAGCGCCGCCAGCCTGACGCTAAAAAACGCATGGTCCTACAATGTACGGATGTGAAATGCCGGCCCAAGCTGTGATCTGCTAACTGAGACGTAATCACGCCCTGGCTTTGTCGGGAATCAGCTGCAAGGTACTCGGAGATTTCCTATTCAGTGGACCGCGTTGGCGGTAATGACGGTCGCAATAGCCCCGCGCGTGGTGCGGTTGGCCACAGCCCGCAATCGTGCACTCGCTGGGGACCCTCGCTTCAAGCGGATCGCCGTTCCTGCGCCATCGCATGTAGTGCTTGGGGCACCAGCCCCGCCGAATTTTAGGCGCCTCGCCGCATCCAGGAATTTTGCACGTTGTCAGCCTCGGTGGTTGTGCCGCCATTAGTTTTCGGCCTCCATGTTCATGACGCCCCGGACCATTTTGGCCCGGGGTTGCCGGACTAATTTGGTGTGCGGATTGCCGTGCACTCGCCATCGGAAATAATGCTTCGGACAAAGCCCACGGCGGATGTGGCGGTGCACGCCATCGCATCCCATGATTTTGCAGCGCGTCTGCCTTGGTTTGCCAGTGTTCAACTTTCGTCCTCCATGGTCATGAGCCCGGCGAGCGACGCCGCTTTGCCGGGGTCCATACCGCCGCCGACAAGCGACTGAAACGCCCTTGCCCTGCCCGCGAGATCGGCACTGAACAGCGACTCGAATGACAGCGAAATGTCAGCCTCGAATTTCGCGCTCAGTTCCTCTGAAACGATCCGCCCCAGCGGGGCAATCGTCGCGTGCATCAAGCGGCGGTAGCCTTCCCTTTGTCCGGTGCCTTCGGCTTCGGTCACGACCGAGAGCGGGATACCACAAGCGCTGTACACTTCGCGTGACGCCATCTCGGCTTGCGCGATCAGGGCGGCGCCTGGTGCCGCTCCCATACGTCTGCTTTCCCAATCGCCTTTTGGCCTCGACTGCGATCCGTCCGCCGCCCACCCGGACGACGTGCTCTCGACTAGTGCGACTTTGCCGCGAAGGGATTTGAGATCGGCCTTCAAGGTGGTGATGGTCGGATCATTGCCGTCAACTGGGGTCGGTAGGAGCGATCCTCGCGGCCCGGACGCTTCATCGGCCAACGCCTGCATCGTTTCGGCACTCAACCGGCCAGCTATCGCAGCACTCGCCAGCGGCGCGACGCCACGCCACGGTTGCTCGGGGTCCGCCTGATAGCGAACATGCACCATGCCGCCGCTTGGCAC